>CAZAUV010000092.1:0-9418 GCA_964488335.1 uncultured Bacteroides sp. | reverse complement strand
AGCGCGTTTGTATCTTATTGATACTGCGGCACTTGTGACGTAAGGTTCAAGTCCCCCCAGGTCAATGGCGTGAAGTTTGAGATGGTGAGGGTCGATGGCGGCTCCTATCAGATGGTTAGCAACTATGGCGAGGATGAAGAGCTGCCTGTCCATACAGAGACTGTGGGCGCATTCTATATCGGCAAGACGGAGGTGACGCAGGCTCTATGGGAGGCTGTGATGGGCTCAAATCCGTCTTTCCAGAAAGGGGTAAATCTACCTGTTGAGAAGGTTGCATGGGACGATTGCCAGACTTTTATTAACCGTCTTAACCAGTTGACCGGACGGACTTTCCGCCTTCCGTCGGAAGCGGAATGGGGATATGCCGCCCGTGGAGGTAACAAATCAAAGGGCTTCACCTATAGCGGAAGCAATACTATCGGAAGTGTGGCATGGTATGAGGATAACAGCGGGGATAAGACACACCAGGTAGCACAGAAGCAGGCCAATGAGCTCGGGCTCTATGATATGAGCGGCAACGTCTGGGAGTGGTGCTCAGATATTTATATCGATAGCAGTTTTCCCACCGGCAACAGCTCCTATCGTGTGAATTGCGGAGGGGGTTGGGGCGACTCTGCTGACGATTGTTGCGTTACCGCCCGAGGCCTCTATCCGCCGGGCTACCTCGGCAGTGACGTGGGACTGCGGCTGGCTCTTTAGGTTACACTTATCCGATGCTCCCATCCTTTTTTGTAAGCTAACCGCGAGTCCATGGTGGCTAAGAAGGCGGGTTGCAGCCCTTCGGGGTGGGTATCACCGGGTGGCGGAGGGTCGAAGACCCGTGATTGTGTGTAACCCCACGTGGAGCTTCGACGAAACGTGGGGCCAAGCGGCCCGACCCCATCCCAACTAAGCCTCGGAGAGGCGATATTGTGGTGTCAACCTATGCGTTAGGTGCATTCTTTACCACTATATCGCCTCTCCGAGGCTCTTTTCTATACATTCTATCTCTACCCCACGTTCCGCAAGCTCCACGTGGGGTTTCACACAAGCACGCCTCTCCGAGGCTCTGCTGCCTCAACACGCGTAAAAATGAATGATTAGTTTACCCCCTCGCGGCATGCCGCGAGGCTACATTGAGCGACCGTTCTGCGCGAAAGTGTGGGCGATAAATGATTTGTAGCTGCGGGGTTGCGGTAATGCCGGCGACCCTACATTGGGTGTCTCATCGGTGTACCTAAAACTAATAATTTTTTGGGTGCAGGCGGTTTTGTCAGTCAAAGTGGTCGGTTTATCAATTATCGTGTCGGGGATTTGGCGGTTAACAGACGAGGCTCTACCTTTGCATCAGACAACAATAATAATCCTCTCAACTTCACGATTATGGACAACGAATCCACCCTTTTGATCAATAACGAGCCTCCCGTTTATAATGGCACCGTCACCGACAACCCCGCCCCCGCCTCTAAGAAATCATCCAACGCTCCCAAGATAGCCGGAGCCGCCGCCGGAGGTTTTGTCGCCGGAGCGGCAGCTGCTGCCGGCGTCTCAGCCGTTGCATCCCCCTCGGCGACCATAGATGAGGTGATGGCTGAGGCTGAGGCGGAAGCAGAAGCTGAAGAGACCGGCACCACTCCTCAGGCTCAAGACGCTTTACTCGTCAATGGTGAGGGCATACACTTTGCTCATGTGGAGGCCGACAACTTCAACTCTGCTTTCGCTCAGGCCCGCGAGCAGGTAGGTCCCGGCGGTGCCTTTGAATATCATGGGCAGCTCTACAGTACATATTATGCCGAGGAGTGGGACGCCATGACTCCTGAGGAGCGTGCCGATCATAGGCATGATATTATGGCAAGTGCATCTACCCACACCGCGGCCCCGGCTTCGTCCAACCATGCCGATGTTGTGGCAGACTATGTGCTTCCCGCCGACGGAGGTACGGTCGAACATCAGAATATCACGGTCAATGTCGTTGTGAATAATGTAGCTGAATCCGCTGAGCCTACTGATGTCGAAGCTAATAATCTTGACCTCAATCCTGATAATTCTATAGACGTTGACCCGGTTATAGTAGTAGATAACGATATCGCTCTTGTCGAGGGCACTGATGAGTCTGTTGATATAATCGATAATGAGATCAGAATACTCGGTGTGGATGTGGTCGACAACGTTCAGGGGGAGGTGATGGCAGTGGCTATGGCAGATGGCACTGACACCAACACTCTCCTCATAGATGTAAACGACGATGGAGGCGTGGATCTCCTCGTCGATGACGCCGCCGATGACCCCGGCCTTTTTGCCGATGTTGAGGGAGACTTCTCATCCGACGCCGACATTATGATGCAGGATGTGGAGGATTACCATGCCACACCCGCCGAGCAGGGCGACTTCCTTTTAGCGGCCGACGACGGTATGCCTGACTATATCAACGATGCTGACTCAATGATGATGGCCTGATGGGGAAGGTGTTTATCACATGCCCCGAATGTAGGCAGCAGCTGTCGTTTACCGAGGTGGCGGGCTATCAGGATATGCTCGTCGAGTGCCCGAAGTGTCATTTCAAGGCAAAGGTGAGCGTCTATCAGGGCGGCGCGCAGGCCCGGGGAGCCCGGGGCTCCGACGACTCGCCCACCGAGTTTGCCGGCTTCACCAAGCCCTCGACCCCCATAGGGGAGCTTTTTGTCAAGTCGACAGGCCGGACCCACAGGCTCTGTCAGGGGCGCAACGTCATTGGCCGGATAGCTCAGACCGGCACTGCCGACATCCGCATCAGCGACGACCCCTATATGAGCCGCAGCCATGTGAGGATCGATGTCTTGGGCAAGGGAGCCGGCTTTGAGCACCATCTCGTAGAGATCAATTCCAAAAACATCGTGGAGCTCAACGGACGCCCCATAGGCCGCGGCGACATCCTCCTCCTCAAGAGCGGCGACAGCCTCATGCTGGGACGGACCGAGGTGGTGTTTCGGATCCCCGATGAGGAGGAGACGCAATTGGTTTAACCCTATCTGCCCGAAGATATGATAACGATACGCAAGCCCCTGTCCTTCTCCGAGATAGGACGCAAAGACAATCAGGAAGATTATCTCTTTCCCGCTGCGGCGACAACGGATACACGGGTGTTTATCCTCTGCGACGGCATGGGGGGCCACGACAACGGCGAGGTGGCGAGCCGGACGGCTGCTGAGGCTCTCGGGGAGTATCTGACATCGTGCTCCCGCGTCGACGAGCCGATTTTTGAAGCCGCCCTCGACAAGGCTTATAAGGCCCTCGACGGGATCGATACCCTCTCCGACAAGAAGCCGGGCACTACGATGACCTGCCTCTGTCTCAACGACAATTCTTTCCTGGCCGCCCATATCGGCGACAGCCGCATATATCAGATAAGGCCATCGCTCTTTGATCCCGCAAAGGGCAGGGGTGGGGTGATATACCAGACCACCGACCACTCCCTTGTCAACGACCTGCTCAAGGCCGGCGAGATCACCGAGGAGGAGGCCCGCGATTTTCCTCACAAAAACATTATCACGCGGGCGATGCAGCCCCATCTCGAGCGACGCTATGAGGCCGATATCTTTACCTCGGCCGACATCAGGCAGGGCGACTATTTCTTCCTCTGCTGCGATGGTGTCCTCGAGCAGCTCTCCAATGATCATCTCTGCGAGATCCTGGCCGATGGCTCAACCACCGATGAGCAGAAGCTCGCGGCCATCAAAGCCGTATGCGATGGACAGACGCGCGACAACTATTCCTGCTGGCTCATCCCGGTTGACAAGGTGGCCGTCGAGGCCGAAGGCGCTCTGTCGCCCGTGATAATGGCTGATGAGGAGACCGCTGCCGTAGCCGCTCCTTCCTCCCGGCGGCCGGCCCGGGCGCCCCTCCCGGCGGTCGGCCCCTGCGGCGCCCGGTCTGACCGCCGGGCATCGCTGCTGCGCAAGATTGCCCTTTGGGCGGCTGCCTTGGCGGCTCTCTGCGTCTTAGCCTGGGGAGCGGTGAAGCTCTATAAAACCTTGGTCCCGGCGAAGGAGGAAGGTACCATCAGGGTCACCGGCATAGCCGCGACCGTGCCGAAAGGGCTCCATCCCTGACAAGGTGACTGCGGGCATAAGTGTGCCGGAGATAAGCGTCTGCAGTAGACATATGACGCTTATCTCCGGCATGCCGGTTTATGATATACTGCAGGGCCGTTTCTTGGCCTCAAAGGGGGATCAGAGGGCGGGGGCGAGGGCGGCTGACCAGGCGGCGATGCGGGGGGCGGTGAGGTCGGCGTGGTTGACGTTGTCGAGTAGGAGGCCGCGGGCGCTGCCGTCGGGGCCGATGGCCCTGGATGATTTGAATGAGAGGCCTTCGGTGGGGAAGCCTTCGCCTATGAAGGTGGTGCCGGTGGGGACAAGGCGGTCATGGAGGATGCCTACGGCGTTGCAGAAGGTGTCGGTCATCGAGGTGTCGCCGCAGCCGAAGAGGGCTGTCTGCTTGCCGCGCAGGTCGAGGGCTTCGAGGCCGAGGATGAAGTCATACCAGTCATCTTCGAGGTCGCCGTCGCCCCAGGTGGAGCTGCCGAGGATGAGGTTGTCATAGCGGCTTACGATGGATGGGGCTGTGGAGGCCACATCGTGGACGTCAGCGAGGTCTACGCCGAGAGCGTCGGCAATCATGATGGCTGCTTCGCGGGTCTGGCCCGTCGATGAGCCGTAAAATATTCCGGTGGGTTTCATAGTCATATATTGTGTGTGAGGTTGCTATATCTAATCAACAAGGGGGGTAGGCGAAAGGTTTTGCCTCCGGGAGAGGTATTAGCGTGGAGCAGGGGCGGCCGAAGGGGCCGGGGCGCTGCGGCGCCGCGACGAGATGATGTAGAAGGCCGAGAAGATGCCGGCGGCGATGATGATCATGGCCTGGAAGCTCCAGAAGATGAGGGAGAAAGCCGCTCCGTCGGTGTCGGAGATGCCGTAGAGGCTCAGGGCAAACATCACCGCCACGTTCCAGGGGCCGAGGCCGCCGTTGGATGGGATGCCCATGGAGCATGAGCCGAAGACGAAGACCACGAGACCCGGCAGTAGTCCCCAGGCCAGGGAGGATGTGATCAGGGCCCGGGTGAAGGGGAAGGCAAAAAACACGCAGTAGGTCTCCAGGAAGTAGCATATCCATATGCCGAAGGTCAGGACTATATAGAGGCCGGTGCCCTTCATATGGAAGATCACGGCAAACCCGCTCCAGGCTCTTTTGACCCAGTCGATGACACCCCGGGCCCACGCCCGGCTACGGAAGATGACCGGGAGGGCTATGGCCGCGGCGATGATGAGGGCGATGCTGATCCACAGGCCCGGCGATGTGAGCGCGCCCATTATCTCCTTGCCTATGGCATAATGGTCGGCGAAGCGCATCAGGGCAGGCCGGGCCACGAAGAGGGCCAGGATGATGAGCATGAGGATCATCACGGCATCGGAGGCCCGGTCGGCCAGGTCGGTGCCGATCACGGTCGACAGCTTGCAGCCCTCGCGGCGGGAGATGTAGACACATCGCCATGCCTCGCCCAGAAACGGGAAGACGAGGTTGAGGGCATAGGCGCTGAAAATCGACACGCTCTCGGCCATGACCGGTATGCGGGGGATGCCGGCGGCGCGGAGCTGGATGCCCCACCGGATGCCTCGGATGACATATGATGCTATCGTCAGAGCCATCATAGCAAAGATATACCGATAGTCGACACCCTGCTTTATGATGGCTTTGATCTGATGGATGTCGACCTTATGGAGGAGCCAGGCGATGAGGCCTGCCGATATAGCCAGAGGGATGATGCCCTTGGCTATAGTTGCCGCTATCTTCTTGGGTGAATGAGCAGGCGTGGCTGCCGGGGTGGTGTTTTTGGAGGTCATATAATAATAATGTCTCCGGAGGGCTAATGGTTTTGGCGGGCAGCCGGGCCGGGCTCTTTTTCGGCTCAAGAAGCGCTAATCTCCGCAAATTTGCGGAGATTATTAGCATTATTCTCCGCAAATGCTTAAATTTGCGCCCGCTCCTGAAGCTTTCCCGACTCAATTTTCAAACAAAAGATTAAGGAATAATGCGACGAACACCTTCCCATGGCCCATATATATGGCAGCGGACTGACTGGCCCCACTTCCGCTGGGATGCCGAAAGGTTGCTCGAGCCAATCAGTCGCCTGAACCGTTATCACGGACTCTTGACAGGACGCATGTCTGCTCTTGGCTTTAATGACAAGAGCCGCGTGTCGCTGTCGGCTCTCACTGAGGAACTGACAAATTCATCGGAGATAGAGGGGGAGTCACTCAACGTCGAATCGGTCAGGAGCAGTATTGCCCGCCGACTCGGGATTGAGGATGACGGTATTGTGAGGGAGGACCACTATGTTGTGGGTCTTGTGGACGTGATGCTCGATGCGATTCATAATTGTCGGCAGCCACTGACAGCCGACCGACTTTTTGATTGGCACGCCGCTCTCTTCCCTCAGGGTCGGAGCGGCATGCGGCGCATCAATGTTGCAGCTTGGCGGGAGGGAGAAGAGCCAATGCAGGTGGTCTCGGGTCCTATGGGACACGAGAAAATCCATTATGAGGCACCCCCCTCGGCCGATGTCGCGGCGCAGATGGAGGCAATGATGGATTGGTGTAATCACAGCGACCTTTCACCGTTTATGATGGCGGCTGTTGCTCATCTTTGGTTTATCACAATCCATCCTTTTGACGACGGCAACGGCCGCATTGGCCGGACCCTGGCTGATATGATGCTTTCGCGTCTTGACAAAGGCGGCCTCTGCTATTACAGTATGTCGGCAGAGATAAACCTCAATAAGAAAGCGTATTATGAGACTCTTGAGCGGACACAGAAGGGTGAGCTTGATATAACTGACTGGCTTCTCTGGTTTTTCGGTTGCCTCGAAAACGCTATCAGCAGGGCGTTAGGGACGATTGAGCGGACATTGCATAAAGCCATGTACTGGGACCGGTATCGTGGCGAGGATGTCAACGAGCGTCAGCGCAAGGTCATCAACCGGCTGTGGGATGGCTTTGAAGGCAAGCTGACCTCCTCGAAGTGGGCTAAAATCTGTTCGTGTTCACAAGACACGGCTCTTCGTGACATAAACGACCTTATCTCCAAAGGGATGCTGAGGCCTTCGGGAGAGGGTGGCAGAAGTACAGGTTACCTCCTGCCTGACTGAAACACGGTGGATTACCAGGGGAGGAAGGGATAGGTTACGCGGGCGAGGAAGAGGGCCTGCGGGGGCATGGAGGTGCCGGCTGAGCAGCGGTCGCGGCGCTCGATGACGTCGGCAAAGCCTTCGACCGTCATCTTGCCGCGCCCCACTTCAACGAGAGTGCCCACGACGGCGCGGACCATATTGCGAAGGAAGCGGTCGGCCGTGATGACAAAGGTCATGCCACGCCCGCCCGGAGTGGGGATCCATTCGGCGCGGCTCACGCGGCATATATTGGTCTTGGCATCGGAATGGAGCTTGGCAAAGGAGGTGAAATCGCTTGTGGAGAGAAGGAGCCGGGCGGCGCGGTTCATGGCTTCATAGTCGAGCGAGGCCGGGGCGCGCCATGTCAGGGGATAGACAAAGGGGCTCTTCCCGGAGATGGCATAATAATGATAAGTGCGCGAGGTGGCATCGAAGCGGGCATGGGCATCGGGGCTCACCTCCACTATCTCCTCCACTGCTATGTCTTTGCCTATGATGGAATTAAGGGCCCGGGCGAGGGCTGCGGGAGGCATCGTGAGGGCCGCATCGAAGTGGGCCGGCATCATTGAGGCATTGACTCCGGCATCCGTTCGTCCCGCCCCGGTCACGGCCACGGGCTCGGGGAGGCGGAGGACGGTGGCCAGGGCCTCTTCCATCACCTGCTGCACGGATATGTCGGCCGGCTGGCGCTGCCATCCATGGAAAGGCTCGCCCCGGAAGGCGAGCCTCATGAAATATCGTCGGAGTGCAGGGGAGGGGTCAGTTGGTCTCAAGGTAGGTGTAGCCATAAAGGCCTGAGCGATAATTGGAAAGGAACTCACGACCCTCCTCGGGCGAGATGCGGCCGGCCTTCATCGAGGCTGTGACCCAGGTCTCGACGTTGCGGACGAGCTTCTTGGAGTTATACTGAACATAGTCAAGCACTTCATCTACCGTCTCGCCGTCGATTACGCGGTCAATCTCGTAGCGGTCTTTATAGACCGAGATATGGACGGCATTGGTGTCGCCGAAGAGATTGTGCATATCGCCGAGGATCTCCTGATAGGCGCCTACGAGAAAGACACCGAGGTAATAAGGCTCTCCGGGTTTCACCTGATGGACCGGCAATGAGTTCTGGACGCCGTGGTTGGTGATGAAGTTGGCGATCTTGCCATCTGAGTCGCAGGTCATGTCCTGGATGGTGCAGGTGCGTGAAGGGCGCTCATCGAGGCGCGAGATGGGGATGATGGGGAAAAGCTGGTCGATGGCCCATGAGTCGGTGAGGCTCTGGAAAAGAGAGAAGTTGCAGAAATATTTGTCGGGGATCATCTTGGCCACCTTCTTGAGCTCGTCGGGGGCGTGCTTCATGCCGTCGGCCATCTGCCCCACTTCGCGGGCGATGCTCCAGAAGAGCTTCTCGATCTGGGCGCGCGTCCGGAGGTCGAGCATACCGAGGCTGAAGAGGTCGAGAGCTTCCTCGCGGATCTGGAGAGCGTCGTGCCAGCTCTCGAGCAGGCGGGGAGTATCGAGGCGGTCCCAGATGTCATACATCTCGCGGGCGAGCTCATGGGCTTCGGGGTCGATGGTCTCGCTATCTTTCCAGGCCGGGAGCTGGGCGGTCTCCATCACCTGGATGACGAGCACCGAGTGGTGGGCCGTCAGCGAGCGGCCGCTCTCGGTGATGATGTTGGGCTGGGGGAGATTGTTTTTGGCGCAGGCATCCACCAGCTGCGACACGGCATCATTGGCATACTCCTGGATGGAGTAGTTCATCGAGCTCTCGGAGTTGGGGTTGCGGGTGCCGTCATAGTCTACGCCGAGGCCTCCGCCGATGTCGACAAATTCAATGCTGAAGCCCATCTTTGAGAGATTGACATAAAACTGCATTGCCTCGCGGAGGGCGTTCTTGATGCGGCGTATCTTGGTCACCTGGCTGCCGATGTGGAAATGGGTGAGCTTGAGGCAGTCGGTAAGTTTGTTTTTCTGGAGGAAGTCGAGAGCATCGAGGAGCTCCGAGGAGTTGAGGCCAAACTTGCTCTGGTCGCCTCCGCTCTCCTCCCATTTGCCTGAGCCTGTGGAAGAGAGCTTGATGCGGATGCCGATGTTGGGGCGGACGTCGATGCGGCGGGCCACGTCGGCAATGAGCTTGAGCTCATTGAGCTTCTCGACGACAAGATAGATGCGGCGGCCCATCTTCTGGGCGAGCAGGGCGAGCTCCACGAAGTTTTCATCCTTATAGCCGTTGCAGACTATAAGGGC
>CAZAUV010000091.1:0-9632 GCA_964488335.1 uncultured Bacteroides sp. | reverse complement strand
GTCCAGGCCCGCTACGAATACCTCCTCCGCATCCGCATCCTCGACTTCTACGCCCGCTGAGCTCCCCCTCCCGGGCCACATTCTCCTCTCTCCTCCCCCTCGTAGGGACGTGCCTTTGGCACGTTGATAAAGCATTTTCGCAAGGCGTGAATTGTAGGGACGTGCCTTTGGCACGTTGATAAAAACGAGATATAACGAGATAAAACAAATAACCCATTCGCCGAAATTGAATCAATTCCGAAAGTCACCGCGGGCAGCTTTCCTATGCTATGACGAAGGAGACTATTTTGTCACAATCTGCACCATGGCTAAAAAGCATTATTTCGGCGAGATACGCAATGGAATAATGCACTTGAGTGATATTGGTGTGTTCGCTGACACTTTATTAAAATCAGCTCACAAATTTAGCGATTACATTAATGTGCCATTGTATGTTGTCATGCCTAATCATATACACCTGATTGCGAGCATTTGTCAACCTCCGGCAGCTGCTGTAAAAGAAACAGGGATTGTTCAACGGGAGCCTAATCCTGCCTTGCGGGCAAATCCAACATGCCAAAGGCATGTCCCTACATTGAGCAAATATATCAATTCATTCAAAGGTGCCGTCACAAAATATGCAAGGTCATCCGGTCAGGATTTTGCCTGGCAGGGACGGTATCACGACCACTTTATCCGAGGTGATAAAGATGGCAACAACATATGGGAATATATCCTTAATAATGTTGCCAACTGGCATTCCGATTGCTTTAACCCGGATAAGCAGACAAATTCATAGCGCTGCAACGCACATCATGTAGGGACGTGCCTTTGGCACGTAGATAGAGCATTCCGCAAGGCGTGTGTTGTAGGGACGTGCCTTTGGCACGTGGGGTATCGCACATTACCCATTCACTGAAATTGAATCAGTTCCGAAATATACTCTTTATTAATTCCGTGATTAAGTCGGAGAGGCGGAGGGGAAAAGCGATTTTTTGCGTAACTTTGCGGAGTTTTTAAGGCTTTGGATTTATGACTGCTCCTTTTGTTTATGATACTGCCCGAAGGGCTGAAGCCGCTTGCGCTCTGCGCGAGGCGATGAGCCGACGCATCCTCGTCCTCGACGGAGCCATGGGCACTATGATTCAGCGCTATGGCCTTGCCGAGGAAGATTTCTGCGACCACAGAGGCGCCGACCCGTGCTCCTGCGGCTGCCACGACTCCTGCGAAGGCCACTCTTCGGGGAGGGCACCGTCGCGCAAGGGGTGTAACGACATCCTCTGCCTGACGGCTCCCGAAATCATAGCATCTATCCATCGCCAATATATTGAGGCGGGGGCCGACATTATCGAGACTAACTCGTTTAACGCCAACGCCATATCGCTCGCCGATTATGGGCTCGCGTCCCGCGGCCGCGAGATCAGCCGCGCGGCGGCATCCCTGGCGCGAAGCGAGGCCGACAAGGCCGGGCGCCCGGTATGGGTGGCCGGAAGCATGGGCCCTACGAGCAAGAGCCTCTCGATGAGCGCCACTCTCGAAGGGGAGCCGCTATGCTTCGGCGATATGGAGGCCGCCTACTTCGACCAGGCTCTCGGTCTCATCGAAGGGGGAGCCGACCTGCTTCTGATCGAGACGGTCTATGACGGTCTCAACGCCAAGGCAGCCATCGCCGGAGGCCGCCGAGCTATGGCTGCAGCAGGCTGCGACATCCCCTTTATCATCTCGGCCACTTTGACCGAGAGCGGACGCACCCTCGCCGGGCAGACTCTCGGCGCGTTGCAGGCCACGGTGGCTCACGCTCATCCCCTTGCTTTCGGTCTCAACTGCTCCTTCGGCGCCGCCGAGATGGCCTCACACATAGAGGCTCTCGCCTGGAGCTCGTCGACCGCCGTAAGCGTCTATCCCAATGCCGGCTTGCCCGACGCCCTTGGCCGCTACAGCCAGACTCCCGAGGCTATGGTGGCCGCTCTCGAGCCTATGATGGCAGCGGGGATGGTAAATATCGTCGGCGGCTGCTGCGGCACCACCCCCTCCCACATAGCCGCTCTCGCCGGGGCGGCCCGCCGCCATAGCCCTCGCCCTATCCCCGAGGGGAAGGGCGCTCCGGTGCCTCTGGCCGGACTGGAGACGATGCCCGCGATGGAGTTTTACAAAGTGGGCGAGCGCTGCAATGTGGCCGGCTCCCGCAAGTTTCTCCGTCTTATCAAAGAGGGGAAGATCGACGAGGCCGTGACCATCGCCGCCGCTCAGGTGGCCGACGGCGCTGCCATCATCGATGTGAATATGGACGACGGTATGCTCGATGCACCGGCTGAGCTATGCCGCTTCCTGCGGCGCATTGCCGTGGAGCCGGAAGTGGCGAAGGTGCCGGTGATGATCGACTCGAGCAACTTCGGGGCGGTCATGGCTGCCCTGGGCTGCGTCCAGGGTCGTCCGGTGGTCAATTCCATCAGCCTCAAAGAGGGGGCAGACATCTTCGTCTCCCGCGCCCGGCAGATAGCCGGGATGGGCGCCGCGATGGTGGTCATGGCCTTTGACGAGAAAGGCCAGGCCGACACCTATGAGCGGAAAATAGAGGTAATCTCCCGCGCCTGGAAACTCCTGACGGAGGCAGGTATAGAGCCTACCGACATCATCTTTGACCCCAACATATTAGCCGTGGCCACCGGCATAGAAGCCCACTCCGCCTATGGCCTCGACTTTATCCGCGCTGCCGAATGGGTGAGCGCCAACTGCCCCGGAGCCCATGTGAGCGGCGGATTGAGCAATCTGTCGTTTTCCTTCCGGGGCAACAATCCGGTGCGCGAGGCTATCCACGCCATCTTCCTCGCCCTGGCGCGTCCCAAAGGGATGGATATGGCTATCGTCAACCCGGCCACTCTCATTGAGGCCTCATCGGTAGACCCCGCTCTGCGGAAGGCCATTGAAGACGTGCTTCTCAACACACGCGCCGATGCTACCGACCGCCTCATCGAGGCGGCAGAGGCCGCATCTGAAGCCGCCCGATCATCTCAGCCTGAGACCAAAGCGCAGGCAGCCCCCGCCTCGGCCCTGCCATCGGCCCTCCTCTCGCCGGAGGAGCAGCTCGCCGCGATGGTCGAGAGCGGGCGCATCGACGGCCTTGAGGCTGCTGTAGGTCTCTGTGTGGAGCGTCTTGGCAGCCCCTATGCAGTGGTCGACGGGCCGCTGATGACCGGAATGGACCGTGTAGGTCTCCGCTTCGGGCGCGGCGAGATGTTTCTTCCCCAGGTGGTCAAGAGCGCCCGGACGATGAAGATGGCCGTCGACATCCTCACCCCCCTCATCGAGGCTGGCCGCGCCCTCGAAGCCGCCGGCGCGCCCCGGATGGTCCTCGCCACGGTCAAGGGCGATGTACACGACATCGGTAAAAACATCGTGGCGGTGGTGATGAGTTGCAATGGCTTCACCATCGACGATCTCGGAGTGATGACTCCGGCCGAAGATATAGTGGCCCGCGCCATCGCCTCCGGAGCCGACTGCGTGGGCCTCAGCGGCCTCATCACCCCCTCGCTCGACGAGATGGTGGCCGTTGCCCGGCTGATGGAGGAGCGAGGCCTGACGATACCTCTCTTTGTCGGGGGAGCCACCACCTCGGCCCTCCACACAGCAGTGAAAATCGCCCCGCACTATTCCGGGCCAGTGGTCCACACGCGCGACGCCGCCTCCCTCCCGGGCATCGCCCGCCGCATGCTCGACCCGGCCACCCGCCCGGAGGCTGAAGCCGAGCTCCGCGAGGCTCAGGCACTTCTGCGCCGCGACTATGAGGCTGCACAGGCTCGCCCCACCCTCTCCGAGACCGAAGCCCGCAGCCGTGCCTGCCGCGTAGAGACGCCGTCGCCCGAGCCCCGCCTCGGCTATGGCATCCACGACCTTACCTTCCCTCTGCCCTCGCTCACTCCTCTTATCAACCTACGCGCCTTCCTCGCCTTCTGGCACCTCTCCCCTGCCCTGGCGCCGAGGCTCAGTCAACCCGCCACGGAGAGCGACACCGACGAGCTCCGCGAGGCCCGCCGCCTCTATGCCGATGCCCGCGCCCTCATGGGCGAGATGACGGCCGAGGGGATAGACCTCAAGGCGCGGGTGGCCATCTGCCGTGCCGTGACCGACCCGGCTACCGACATCACTACCCTCGACGGAGGCCGCATCTCGATCCCCTTCCCCCGGCAGAGAGCCGACGCGGACTCACCCTTGAGCTTGGCCGACTTCCTCGCGCCCGAAGATACCTTAGCCCTCTTCACCGCCACCGCCGCAGGCCCCCTCGCCGACAAAATCGCCGCCCTCCGAGCCGGAGGCGACGACTATCGCGCCATCCTTGCCGAGAGCCTCGCCGACCGCCTCGTCGAGGCTGCCACAGCCCTGCTCCATCGCCGCGTGGCCACCGATATATGGGGCTACGCCGCCGACTCCTCCGATAGCACCAAGGCCCCGCTCCCGGCAGGCGACATAGACAATTCCGGCCTGGGCATACGTCCGGCCGTGGGCTATCCGGCCCTGCCCGACCAAAGCCTCGTCCATGAGCTCGACAAGATTCTTGACTACCGGAGCTTAGGCATCACTCCCACCGATGCCGGAGCCCTCTCGCCATCCGCCACCACCACCGGCCTGATCTTCGCCTCCCCCTCAGCCCGCTATTTCGCCCTGTGACTCTACGGGGAGAAAGTGTGTGGCCAATCGCCCGATTTTTGCTATCTTTGTAGCCGCGACGGCTTCCCATCGCGGTAGCGGCCACATATCCGTCTGAAATTCATTACGTTTCTATAATCTATCTATTTATCACATGAAGAGACTCCTTCTCATAGCCACTGCCCTGTGGGTGGCTACGATAGCCGCCTTCGCGGCCCCCGACATAGTCTGTGTCGGGCAGGTGGTCGACGAGCTTGATGAGCCGGTGATTGGCGCCACGGTGGCAGTCCCCGGGACCACCATCGCCACCTCGACCGACTATGACGGCAAGTTTAAGCTCCGCGTCCCCGCGACGACAAAGACCCTCAAGATCACTTATATCGGCTGCAAGCCCCTCGAAGTGGCTCCCGCGGCCGACATGGGCATCATCCGCCTCTCGACAGAGAGCGTGGTGCTCAACGACGTGCTCATCACCCAGAGCGTCGGCAAGACCCGCGAGACCCCGGTGGCAATGTCGACCATCGACTCCAACGACATCGAGTTTAAGCTCGGCAATCAGGAGATGATGGAGCTTCTCAAGACCACCCCCGGCGTCTACACCATCCGCCAGGGCGGCGGCTTCGGCGACGCCGAGACCCGCATGCGCGGCTTCAAGAGCGCCAACGTGGCCATGATGGTCAATGGTATTCCCATCAACGATATGGAATGGGGCGGCGTCTACCAGAGCAACTGGGCCGGCCTCTCCGACGTGGCTTCCAACATACAGACCCAGCGCGGCCTCGGCGCCACTATCGTCTCCACCCCCTCTATCGGTGGCACAATCAACATCACCACGCGCACCATCGACGTCGAGAAAGGCGGCTCCGTATGGTATGGCATGGGCAATGACAATATGAATCAGATAGGCTTCAAGGTCTCCACGGGCCTGATGAGCAATGGCTGGGCCGTGACATTCCTCGGCTCCCGCAAATGGGGCGACGGATATATCCAGGGCACCAACTTCAACTCTTACAATTACTTCCTCAACGTGTCGAAGCGCATCAACGACCGTCATCAGATTGCCTTCACCGTTTTCGGAGCCCCGCAGACCCACTTCCAGCGCTCATCTTACGACGGCCTCTCCATCGAGGGCTGGCAGGAGGTCAAAAACTGGATGGACGGCAAGAGCATGTATCGCTACAACGCCACATATGGCTTTGACCGCAACGGCAAGCAGATCTCGAGCTACTACAACGTCTACCACAAGCCCCAGATGGCCATCAACCATATCTGGCAGATCGATGAGAGCTCTTCGCTCTCCACGGCCGTCTATGCCTCCATCGCCTCAGGCTACGGCCTCGGCGGCTATGGCCGCAACGGCTACTCCTCCTCCGACTGGTATGGCTCTTCCAACGGTGTGCTCAACAACAAATTCCGTGCCCCCGACGGCACCTTTGACTATGCCGCCATCCAGGAGATGAACGCTGCCTCCACCACCGGCTCCAACATGGTCCTTGCCCGCAAGAACAACAATCATGAGTGGTATGGCCTCGTGTCGTCTTATAAGAAAGAGATAAAGCAGACAAACGGCAATAAGCTCAATGTCACGGCCGGCCTCGACCTCCGCTATTATATCGGTCATCATAAAAACACCATCGAAGACCTCATGGACGGCGCCTATTATATCGACGACTCCAACCGCAAGCAGGTCAAATCTTACAACTCCACCCTCGCCGGCAATCCCGCATTCATTTATCAGAAACTCGGCGTGGGCGACGTCGTGGCCCGCAACTACGACGGATATACGGCTCAGGAAGGCATCTACGCCCAGGGCGAATACTCGATGCTCGACAAGAAACTCAATCTCGTCATCTCCGGTGCCCTCAACAACAACACCTACTGGCGCCGCGACTTCTTCTATTACGACAAAGCCCGCGAGCGCTCCGAGACCATGAACTTCATCGGAGGCACCATCAAGGGCGGCGCCAACTATAACTTTGACCGCCACAACAACGCCTTCATCAACGCCGGCTACATCTCCCGCGCGCCATTCTTCTCTGGAGGCGTATTCCTCAACTCCCAGAACTCCAACATCACCAACCCCAACGCCGTCAACGAAAAAGTAGTGTCGATCGAAGCCGGATATGGCTATCGCTCACGCTTCTTTGCCCTGACGTTTAATGCCTACTTCACCCGCTGGATGGACCGCACCATGGCCAAGGGCGGATATATCGAGACCGGCGAACACGCCGGCGACCGCTATGTCTTCAACATGGAGGGCGTAGGCTCGCGCCATATGGGTCTCGAACTCAATGCCACCTATCTCCCCACTCAGTGGCTCGAAATCAACGGCATGCTCTCGCTCGGCGACTGGGAATGGGACTCCAACGCCACCGGCTACTTCTATAATCAGGACGGCGACCCCCTCGCCTCCACCAACGGCGCCATCGCCTCAGGCATCATGGCCCCCGACCACCTCTGGGCAACCCTCGAGCAGAAAGGCGTCAAGGTGGGCGGCTCCGCTCAGACCACCGCTGCCCTCGGCCTCATCGTCAAGCCCTTCCAGGGAATGCGCATAGGCGCCGACTGGACCTGCGCCGCCCGCAACTATTCCGACCTCAACATCACCGCCTCAACCCTTCAGAACGGAGGCACCATCGTGGCCGGCGAGCCCTGGCGTATTCCCTGGGGCCACTCACTCGACCTCTCAGCCTCATATCGCTTCAAGCTCGGCGGAGTGGACGCCACTATCTTCGGCAACGTCAACAATCTCTATAACTACAACTACGTCACACAGGCCTACTGCCCCGTATCGGCCATCGGGACCTGGGAGAACGCCTATCAGGTATTCTACTCCTTCGGTCGCACCTACTCCCTGCGCCTGCGTGTCAACTTCTAATCCCTCCCCAATCCGACTCTTATGAAAACCAACATATTGCTCCCCGGAGCCGCCGCGCTGCTCCTCCTCGCTTCCTGTAGCGAAAACTACTGGAACGACCACGAGCTCGACGGCTTCAAAGTCCCGGAGATTACCGATGTCAAGACCATCGACTACACCCTGACCCCCGCCGACTACTCAACCCTCGCCGCCAACGCCACCAACAAGGCCCTGGCCGGCGACGCCCTCGCAGCCCAGCTCAAGGCCGTAGGCTCCCAGGCCTATTTCACCGACCTCATCACGGCCCGCGAATATGTCCCGGCCCTCCTCTCCGACCCCTCTTTTCCCTTCTTTACCCTCACCGACGGCTCAGCCATCAAACTGACCTACCGCACCGCCACAGGCCTCCCCGCCGACGTGGCCCTCGCCGCCGCCTCTGAGACATATGTGGTCACCGACGAGGATTATCAGGCCGCATGGGGCAGCTCCACCGATTATGTCAGCGCCTACGCCCCCTCCAAAGACGCCGCCAAGTTTATCCCCGCCCTCCTCGCCAAGGCTTATCCCGACGCCCCCGAAGGCTCCCTCGTTGTAGCATCCTACAATCAAGCCGATACCGACCCCGTCTTCACCGCCGCTCCCCTCCCCCCCTCCGGCGATTATGAGCTCTCCAACACCATAGGCGACTGCACCGAAGGAGAGCAGATCGACATCACCGGCTATGTCACGGCCCTCTGCACCTCAGGCTTCATCGCCACCGACGCCTCAGGCTCAATATTCGTCTATATGGGCAGCTCATTTGACCTCGACAGCTATGCCGTAGGCGACCAAGTGACCATCTCAGGCGAGATAAGCTCTTACAACCGCGGCCTCCAGGTCGCTGGATCCTCCGCCTCGATAGAGATCACCGGCAAGGGCTCCTACACATATCCCGCACCCTTTGACTTCACCGGCGCAGACCTCGACGCAGCCCTCGGCCGCGAGGGTGCCGAGCTCGCCCTCTATGGCTCCATGACCGGCACCGTAGTGGTCTCCGGCAACAACATCAACATCTCCGTTGCCGGTGCCGAGACTGCCATGGGCGGCGTCTACTATGCCATCGACTCCCAGAAAGCCCTCCTCACCGATGGCGCCGAAGTGACCGTCACCGGCTACTTCATCGCCATTGCCGGCAAGCGTTACTGCAACTTCGTGGCCACCGCCATCACCCCCTCATCGCGCAGCGCTGCCCCCCTCTCCAGAGCCTCCGTAGAGATAGCCTCGCGCCAGGTCAACACCATGTATCGTCTCTCAGGCGGTCGCTGGAGCGCAGCCTCCGACTTCACCGTCCTCGCCCACAGCGACTATCAGGCCATGGGCCAGCGCTACGACAATCTCTCCAACGACACCCCCGAGCTCTTCATCCCCCGCTATTGCGACGTCAACTTCCCCTATGCCACCGAAGGCGACTCCCGCTATATCGTCTACAACTACTACGCATCATCAGCCACCACCCGCCGATGCGCCTACCTCACCTTTGACGGCACGTCATGGAACATCGACAATGGTATCACCACCGAGACCTCACAATTTGTCATGACAGGAGGCAAATGGATCTACGACCCCAACGTGACCATCACCCTTCCGGCCGGTCGCGGCGTGGAGATCTCCACCCTCTATTTCCAGGCATGTGTCGACTGGGTAGCTGCCAACATCGACAAGCCCACCGGCGCCACCTACGTCACATCCTACGGCAACAACGAGTATTATACCGGCGCCTCAGCCTATCAGGGCAACGTAGATCTCCGTCCTTCATCGGCCCGCGCACAATATGCCGCCGGATATGAAGGTATGACTGACGACGAGGTAGTAGCCCTGATGAAGAAGCGCTTCGCCGAAGAGGTGTTCCCTCAGGCCCTCGCCGCCATCCACCCCGACGCCGCCCCCATCCCTGGCGTAGAAGTGATCTACACCATCAACTTCTCCGTCTACACCGGCGTCACCACCCCCTACACCATCCGCTATCGCGTGGCCGCTCCCGCCACGTTTGAGTTTATCGACTGCGACTGGTAAGACCCCATCGTCACTGACCCTCTCCGGCAATGTTGCGCCCCCGGCTCACGGCTCTTTCATTTAAACCAGCATGATGGCGCATAAAGCCCTTACCCGAGTC
>CAZAUV010000090.1:0-9694 GCA_964488335.1 uncultured Bacteroides sp. | reverse complement strand
CGAGCGAGGAGTGGACACCGCCGTTGCTGGTAAGGCCCATAAAATGGATTGCCTTACCGCTCTCCTTGGCATAGGAGAAGGCGCTCTTCACCTCGGGATTGTCCATGATGGTCCCCTCCTTGATAGCCTTGTTGATTTTCACGAGATCCTGATAGACCACGCGGCCGGCGCCGATATTGAGGTGGCCCACCTCGGAGTTACCCATCTGGCCGTCGGGCAGGCCGACGTTTTCGCCCGAAGCCTGAAGCTGCGAGTGAGGATAGGAGGCGAGGAGGGAGTCCCAGTAGGGAGTGGGTGTGTTGAAGATCACGTCGCCCTTGGAGTGGTTGCCGATGCCCCACCCGTCGAGGATCATAAGAAGCGCTTTCTGTGCCATATTTTTCGGAATAAAAATGTCATGAAGATAGTGCACGGGCGTCATCAGCCCATGCGCCGACAAAGTTACAAAAAAATCCGTTATCCACTCCCCTCCGCCATCCGGAAAAGTGAGGGGGAAAGTGCGCAAGGGGCGGCCTCGGTGTGAGGCCGCCCCTTGGCGTTTATGATTGACTTGGCGCGACAGACGCGGTCGATATCAGCGCATCATGCGGGTGGCGCCGGTGGTGCCGTCGGCGCGGGTAACCTTCTCAATGAAGAAGCCGTTGGCGGGGGCGCCGCTCAGGCGACGGCCGGAGAGGTCATAGTATTCGCGGCCTACGATCTGAGCCTCAGGGGTGATGACGTCGGTCAGGCCTGCGGTGCAGGAGACGTTGAAGGTGCACTTCTCACCGCCGGGGACGGTGATTTCAACGGTGGTGGAAGCCTTGACATCGCTCACGAGCGAGAAAGTAACTACCATATACTGACAATTTCCGTCTTTGGCAGCTGCTTTAAGAGTGTTATAGTCGGGATCGGGGAAGGGAGTGTGGCCGAGAGCGTCGGCGGTGGTGGCGTCAGGAGCGTTGAGGGTCACTGAGAGCCAGTAAGGGAGGTCTTCGCCGTTAGCGCCGGTAACCTTGATGGTGGGGACCATCTCGCCATCTTCCTCAACCACATTGGGCATTTCGGAGGTGATCACACGATAGGAAGCGCCGTTGTTGATGCTGGTGAGATTGACTTCGACAGGGTCGGTAGCTGTCCAAGTAGGGTCGCCGATGAGTGCAAAGGGCTTGATGAAGGAATATTTGACATCAAGCTGCACGTTCATAGCCATAGCGAGAGTGCTCTGATAGAAGGTGCCATCCTGCTCTTCACCATCAACAGTGATTGCAACCTCCTTGTCAGAAGGAATGTCCCAGGAGACGAGCTCGGGGGAGCCGTCGGGGCCGAAGCCTACGGCATAAAGCTCGGTGTTTTCAGCAGGGAGCTGACGACCGTTGACCCAGCTCTGACCGTAGATAACGGGGGCAAACTTAGGAACGACGAGATCCTGGACGGCAACGATAATATCGCTGTCGATAACGAGAGTGCCTACGCTGGCCGATGCACCGGCTGCGTTATCAGCACCCTTGACGATGGTCTGATAGATGGGCTTACCGAGAGCCATACCTTCGGTGGGAGCCTTGTAGATGGAGATGGTGGCCTGATTGCCTTCGGTAAGATTAAGGTCGGGGAAGGTGATCTTGCTCAGGATATAGGCGCGGCCGGGGAAAGCCACGCGCTGGGCAAAGCCGTTGACGGTAGCGGTGCCGTCGCCGATATTGCTCCAGAGCTGGCTGAAGCCATTGCTCTCCTCATCATAAGTGAAAGCATCCTTGGCATCGCCCTCCTCAATGGGGGAATAGAGATTGACGTTGAAAGGATAGTAGGTGGTGCTGAGGGCGCAGCCGGGAGTGACGCCGGTGATGCCGGCAGCAACACCCTTATAGAATTCTGCCTGACCCTCTTCGTTAGGGAAGAAAGCGGTTTCTTCCTGGACAACGGGGGTGGGGATGTTTGAGGTGAAGAGGCTGAGGTTGCCGAAAGTAGATTTGGCAGAAGTGGTGAGGTTAAAGTCATTGCCGATGGCGATGCCGCCTTCAAGCCAGGTGAAATCACCGGCAGTCCAGGCAACGACTTCGCCATTATCGTCAAACGTATAGCTGGTATTGAGCCAGGTCAGAGGTGTAGCGGGGGGAAGGAGCGCGGGCTGATCCTTAGTGACAGGGAAGAAGGTGCCTGCGGGCATGGTGTATGAGAGGGTGTTGGAGGTAAGCTCAACGACATCAGCAGCAGGAGTGGTGGGGTCCTGGCCTTCACCGTTGCCTCCGGTATTGTCCTGAGCAGCCATCAGCATGGGGACAGCCAGGGCGGAGAGGAGTAAGAAGGTTTTCATACGCATTTGTGTGGCGATTATCAATTTCTATTTATTTATTTCACTATTAGAGAGATAAAGACACAATCAGCCGACTGACGTGCAGATGCCCTATCGTGCCAATCTATAAACACATTGCGAGCCCGGATGGTTCTGATCCGCGCTTGCGAGGTGAATAGAGTGTGCAAAGGTAAACATTTTTGAGCAATCCGGCAAATATTGAGCCTAAAACTATTGATGGGGAAACGTTAATCTGCGTTAACGGGCGCCCCGGAACGTCAGGGGCTGTGCGGCTCCGGCAATATGGCGGGCAATGCCTCCGGAATAGACCATCCGGCCGTTGACCCAGGTTGCATCCACTCTCACTGTGGTCTCCAGACCATCGTAGGGTGTCCAGCCTGCGGGGCCTATGCAGATGCTGTCGGTGATGCGATAGGGCTCGGCCTGGGTGTCGACGAGGGTAAGGTCGGCCTTAAAGCCCGGGATGAGGGCTCCACGACTCTCTATGCCATAGACTATAGCCGGCGAGATGGTCATCTTCTCAATGACCTTGGAAATGGAAAACCATCCCTCGAGGGCGGCCTGAAGCATCACAGTTAGGGACCATTGCACCGATGGCATCCCCGAGGCGGCGGTCAGGGCCGTCCCCTCCTTCTCGCTCAGGAGATGGGGGGCGTGGTCTGTCGCCAGGGTGTCTATCACATCGTGGACCAGGGCAAAGCGCAGGTCGTCGCGGTCGGTGGGTCGCTTGATGGCTGGATTGCATTTGATGCGGCTGCCGAGGACAGGATATTGCTCATCGCTGAAGATGAGATAGTGGGGGCAGGTCTCGGAAGTTATCTGCTTGCCGCCGACGGGGCCGGGGGTGAGGAGACGGAGCTCGTCGGAGGTGGAGATATGACAGATATGGAGTCGGGCGCCGGTCTCGCGGGCGAGGGCTATGGCTCGCGAGGTAGCCTCGAAGCAGGCATCGTGGTCGCGGATCACAGGATGGGCCGCTATGGGGAGCTCCTCGCCGTAGCGGGCGATGAGGGCCTGTCGGTTGCGGGCTATAGTGGCCTCATCCTCAGCATGGACGGCTATGATTGAGGGCACTTCGGCCATGATGCGGCGGATAGTAGGGCCGTCGGCCACGAGCATTCCGCCGGTCGACGAGCCGAGGAAGAGTTTCACTCCCGGCACCCTGGTATAGTCGGCCCGGAGAAGGACTGAATCGAGATTGGAGTCGGTGGCGCCGATAAAAAACCCATAATTGGCCATTGACACCTCGGCGGCGCGGGCCATCTTATCCTCCCAGGCTTCAAGGGTGACGGTGGCCGGCTTGGTATTGGGCATGTCGAGAAATGAGGTGACGCCTCCGGCTACTGCGGCGGCGCTCTCCGAGGATATGGAACCCTTGTGAGTCAGGCCGGGGTCGCGGAAATGGACATGAGTGTCTATCACCCCGGGCATCAGCAGACGCCCGGCGGCGTCTACAGCCGTCACGTCATCGCGGCCAATGAGCTGAGCCGGCGCATCACCCTCCTCAACGGCTATTATGGTGTCGCCCTCGGCAAGGAGATAACCTTTCTCGACTACGGGCGACTCACCCTCCTGGGCCATACCCCCCAGGCGGGCATTATAAATCAGGAGCGACTTCATCGGGCAGAATAATCGGGATATTTGGTGAAGAGGCTCGACCATTTGAGGCGGATCACGCCGAGGAAGGCCTCGGAAAAGATGCCTGAATTCATCTTTGATGTCCCGAGCACGCGATTGACAAAGATAATGGGCACTTCCACAATCTTGAAGCCATATTTATGGGTCAGGAATTTCATCTCTATCTGGAAGGCATAGCCCTTGAAGCGGATGTTGTCGAGGGGGAGAGCTGCGAGCACCCGGCGGGTGTAACAGCAGAAGCCGGCGGTGGTGTCGCGCACGGGCATCCCGGTGACGATGCGGACATACGCCGAAGCATAATAGCTCATAAGGACCCTGCCCATCGGCCAGTTGACCACATTGACGCCGGTGATATAGCGCGAGCCCACGGCCATATCGGCTTTTTCAGGTCCGGCGCAGGCCTCCCTGAGCTTGAGCAGGTCGGCGGGATTGTGGCTGAAGTCGGCGTCCATCTCAAAGATATATTCATATTGTGGATGGTCGAGAGCCCACTTGAAGCCGGCTATATATGCTGTCCCGAGGCCGAGTTTTCCCTTACGCTCTATCATGAAGATGCGCCCGGGGATTTCGGCCATCTTGTCGCCGCCGATGGAGGCGGTGCCGTCGGGCGAGCCGTCGTCGATGACGAGGATGTCAAACGGGGTGGATAGGCCTATGACGGCATCGATGATGGCCGAGATATTTTCCTTTTCGTTATATGTCGGTATGATTACCAGAGAGTCGGATGAAGCCATTGCCGGTATTGTTTGTGTGAGGTCTTAAAACTTGTAAGCCACTCCGGCGAGGCCATGGATGCTCTGGCCGGGGATGAGGTCATAGGAGGCTGTCTTGCGGCAGAGGATATTCTCGGCGCGGAGGAAGACGGCGAGGGTGGGCGAGAAACTCCACTTTCCACCTATATTGAGGTCGGAGAGATTGGCCATGTCGCGGCTCACATAATAGCTCTGATGATGGCGCTCGCCGCCGGCTATGACGTCGCCGGAGATGAGAGCGGCCATGCGACGGTCGGCGCGCAGCTGATATCCGGCTGTGACTTCGAGCTGCCGGAGGGGATTGACGCTCAGCTCGGCGCCAAAGATGTAGCGGGCATGGTCAAGATTGGTATAGTGGATGTTGGCATAATTATTGCGGTGGCCCTGAGGAGAATATGCTCCTGAGAGGGAGAGCTTGGCGATGCCGCGCCATGAATAGTCGATGGAGGCATTGATCATCCAGCCCTTGACATCGTCGGCTCCGAAATAGACCAGGCCGTAGGTCTCTCCATAAGGCATAAGCCACCTGTCGGCCCGGGCCCAGCCGGCCTCAACACTGAGCGAAGCGCCGCGGAAGGGACCCACACGGAAGCCCATCTTGGCGTCGACCGGCACCCGCGAGTTGCTGTAGCTTATCACGGGGCTGATAAACCGGTCGATGGCATAGAGTGAGCCCAAAGTGTTTTGATGCACCCCACCGGTGGCGGAGGCATAGAGGGCGAAGGCCTGCAAGGGGGTCCAGGAGACCTTAACATCCGGGGCCAAGCTGAAGGTGGGGCTGTCGTGGACCGAGAGGCCCAGACGGAGACCCAGACGGAGGGCAAAGGTTTTGGACGAGAGGCGATAGGTGGGGTTGAAATCGATGAGGGCCGAGGTCTTGCCGTCGGCGTGAGCGAGATAGGCGGGGAACGGGGGCCACGTGTCGGCATCGAAACCTATGACTCGTCGGCCGCCTTTGCTGCGCTTGAGGGCCGAGGCCGTGATGTCAAGCTGAAATTTGCTTATGTCGCTTGACATGGCAAAGATGGAGGCGGAGAGGGCAAAGCGGTTTTCGGTCAGAGGGTTGAAGCGGGTCACTGAACCTGTTGCAGCGGTATTTTTCTCGCCGTAGCCTTCGCCGAACTTAAAGAGCGAATAATCGAAGCCCACCGAATAACCAAACTCCCGGCCCGGGCCCATAAAGAGGGCGTTGATGTCGGCGCGTGTGGCGCTCTGCCAGTCCTTGCCGCTTGCGAGATAAGGCTCGCCGTTAAACCGGCCGTAGTCAAAAGTGCCGGCAACGCTGAGAAGACGGCCGCGCCCGAGGAGCGACTGAAGCCTCAACCCGAGAGCTACATCGTGGCTTATGATACCTTTTTTCTCTTGCGAAATGGGGATTGTCGCAGCGGGAAGGACCGCATTATAGCGGCTGCCGTCATATTGCATCCATGCGTCAAGGGTTGTGGAGCGCCCGTCGATGATGCGGTAACCCGCCGAGGCTCCGAGATTGAGCAGGGGGAAATAGCCGGCCGAGACATAGCCGCGCCAGGGTGAGGCGGCGATTGAGTCGCCCACGGCTGTGGGGCCTAATACCGAATAGAGGGCGGGGATGCGCGCGGTGGTGAGCCGCTGAGAGTAATCGAGCGTCACACGCTCCACCGGCGGGAGGGTATAAGAGGGGGTAAAACTCAGAGGGGCGGCCTCGCGGACAGAGAGCACCACGTCGCGCTCCACGGTGATTTCCTTATTGACCTGAGCCGCGGCGGTCAAGGCTGCTGCGGCGCAGATGATGGCGGTGAGATATTTAGCTGACATGGGCTTGGGATTATTTCGTGAGGCGGGTATCAATCATTTGGAGGATATCGGCTTCGGTGCCGGGATAGTTATTGCGCAGCGAGATGAGATATTCATCGGCCTCAAAATCATTGCCTTCGGTGCGCAGGATGTCGCTCAGGAGGATAAAAGCCCTGGCGAGCCAATATTGTGAGGCGGGATTGGTGTTGATGAAGCTGTCGATGCGGCGGTGGGCGTCAGCGGTCTTGCCGGAGGCAAAGAGCGATGAGGAATGCTCCACGGCGGCGCGGGCGGCATTGACGTCATCGGGGGCGGCGGCAATGAGCTCGGTCCACTGGGCATATGCCTCATCGTGGCGCCCGAGGCGGTCAAGGGCGAGGCCGCGGAGCATCATCACTTCGTTGCGGTTGGCCGAGGCTCCGGCGGCAGTGGAGGCGAGTAGCTCGTCAGCGGCGCTGAGGGCGCGCTCGTTGCGCTCGAGCGATGTGGCGGCGCGGAGGATGCCCATGCGGGCCAGAGCGAGCTGAGCGGGCGATGCTGCGCGGGATGCGAGGGTGGTGTAGCTCTCAAGGGCCGCCTCGGTCTTCCCTCCGGCGGCTTCGGCATCGGCGCGGATGAGGAGGGCGTCGGGGGCGGTGTCGGCATCGGGATAGTCGGCCAGCAGGAGTGAGGCATATTTATAGGCGGTGTCGTAGTCGCCGGCAAGCGCAGCCGCTTCGGCCATATAGAATAGGGCGCGGGGATAATTGGCTCCCTTTGGATAGTCATGGAGATAGGCTGAGAGGCGGGTGGTCTTATCCTCGGCCATATACTCCTTCTCGGCGGCGGCAAAAGTCATGCGCTCAAGGTCGGAGGGGTCAAGGGCCGGGGCACCATCGACCGTGACGAGCCACTGCGACAGCTCTTCCACATTGCCGCGGTCGCCATAGATATTTTTCAGGTCGTCGAGCGCGGTCCGCGCCTCGGTGCTTGAGGGATATGCGGCTATGACGGCCTTGTAGTCGGCGATGGCGCGGTCGGTGTCGCCGGCATTGAGGCGCGTAACGGCCATGCGGAGTCGGCCCTGGCGGGCAGCGGCCGTGGCGGGGAACTGCTCGGCGAGGCTCTCGTAAGTGACTATGGCTGCTGAGGTGTTGCCCAAGGCCACCTGGCTCTCTGCTTTCTCGAGGAGCGCATCAGGCAGGAGGGCCGATGACGGGAACTCTGAAGCGAAGCGCTCGAGGAGGGTGATTTTGGTCTTGTGGTCGCGCTGGAGGCCCTTCATTATAGCCTGCTGATAGAGGGGATAATCGGCCGACGATGGGGCGAGTTCATAGGCGCGACCATAGTGCCCGGATGCTGCTGCAAAATCGGAATTGAGGAATGCGGCATCGCCCTGGCGCGAAAGAGCATCGGAGCGGAGGCGCGTGGCCACTGCGCCATCGGAGCTCACGCGTGCAAAGGCTGCCGCAGCTTCGCCATATTTCTCGGAGCCCCAGAGGGCATAGCCGAGATTATAATTGGCCGTGGCGCGGTCAGGGTCGCCTGCGGGAGCAGTTTTAAGGAAAGCGTTGAGGCGGTCGGCCGCTTCGCCATAGTTTTCGAGAGCCATCTCTGACAGGCCCTGCCACAAAGTGGCTGAGCGGGAGATGGCGGGATCGGCGCCGGCCGTGGCAGCCTGATTGAAATATTTCCGGGCCGAGGCATATTTCCCCTCACCATATTCCCGGGAGCCGAGGGCATAGACCACCCTCTGACGCGCCTTGAGAATATCGGCAGACGGATTGGCCAGGCCGTCGATAGAGGCCAGGGCGGCCTCATAGTTACGGTCGGTCATATAGCCGTTGACGATATACTTCTGTATCTCGGGGGCATACTCGCTATTGGGATATTTCTTTAGGAAGGCCTCGAGGGAGGTCACGGAGCTTGCAAAGGGGAGTCGGGCGCCGTTGATCGTTGCCACGGCATGGTTATAGGCTGCCGTTTCAGCCACCTGAGAGTCATATCCGGCGTTCATGGCGCGCTCGAAGGCCATCAGGGCTGCATCGGTGCGGTCGGCTTGCAGGTAGGCCTGACCGAGCATCAGGCTCGCGCTCTGACCCATGGCCGAGGGGTCGGTTGCCACGCGGCTGAGGAGCGACGATGCCTCGGAATAATGGCCCTGACGGTATTCATCGACACCTAATATATATAAAGCCGAAGGAGCGGGCTGATCGACTGCCTGCGCATAGACCCAGAGCAGGGGCACTGCCTCATCGCTGCGGCCGAGGTTGTAGAGCGCCTCGCCGGCTATGCGCCGCGCCTCGGAGTGAAACGGCCCCTCCGGAGTCTTGATGGTCTTGCGGGCTGCCGCAAGGGCGCGTTCATTATCGCCACGGGCATAGAGGAGCTGGGCAGTGTAGACGTTGGCAGCGGCCGCAAGCGAGGGGTCGGCCTTCGCGGCGGCTTCAAAGCGTCGCAGGGCTTCGTCGACGTTGCCATCGCGATAAGCCATATATCCGAGGTAAAACACCGATGCCGGACCATATTCCCCGGCGGCTTTGCTGTCAGCCACCTGACTGAAGAGATTGCGCGCCGGCTCATAATCGCCCGTCATCATCAGGCAGAGAGCGTGGCGGAAGCGGAGAGCGGCCGCATCGGCATCATCAAATCCCGAGGGATCGAGAGCCGCATAGCGACTGAGGGCGGCGGCATAGTCGCGTTTCGCAAAATACCAGTCGGCAGCTGCCATACGCGCCGCCAGAGCGGCTACGGTCTCGGGATAGGCTTGGGCAAACCCCTCAAGAAGGGTCGGCGCCGAGGCATCGCGCTCGCGCAAGGCAGCCATTGCCATCAGATATTCAGCCGACTGTTTCTGAGCGTCGGTAGGATAGAGAGCCATAGCTCTCAGGCTCTGGTCGATAGTGCCGCGGGCATTATTATCGGCCATCATGGCAACGGCGCGGGCCAGATACCCCCCGGCCTCGGGGCTATTGATCTGAGCCGCAGCGGCCAGAGGGGCCATCGACAGAGCGGCGAGGCTCATGGCGGCGAGTAGTTTGCGATAGGTCATAACGGATGAGCGGGATGTGAAGAGGGCCGCAGACGAGTGGGCCCTCGTTCCCGACTGCAAAAATACATCTTTTTACATCGTCCCCCAAATCCCTCCGTCAAAAAAATATGAGATCGGGCGGCTTGCTGATGGCAGGCCGCCCGATGCGGGGGTGTGACTCATACAGGATTCAAACCTGTAACCTTCTGATCCGTAGTCAGATGCTCT
>CAZAUV010000089.1:0-9760 GCA_964488335.1 uncultured Bacteroides sp. | reverse complement strand
CTTGTCACCACCGGCCAGGTAGTCGTTGCCGGTGAGGTGAAGTCAAATGCCTATATTGACATTCCCAAGGTGGTCCGCAAGGTCATCGATGAGATCGGCTACAATCGTTCGGCCCTCCAGTTTGATGCCGAGTCGTGTGGCATCTTCTCTGCAATCCATGAGCAGAGCGGCGACATCAACCGCGGCGTGGAGCGTTCAGAGCCTGGCGAGCAGGGTGCCGGCGATCAGGGCATGATGTTTGGCTACGCTACCGACGAGACCGAGACCTTCATGCCGCTCCCCCTCTATCTGAGCCACTTGCTGATGGAGGAGCTCGCCGCAATCCGCCGTGAGAGCAAAGAGATGACATGGATTGACCGCCACGGACGCGAGCGCAGCTATCTGCGCCCCGACTCAAAGAGCCAGGTCACGGTGGAATACACCTCTGATCATAAGCCGGTAAGGGTGACGACAATAGTTGTCTCTACCCAGCACGACGAATTTATCGTCCCATCGGAGACCGTCAGTCAGGACGAGGCCGATGCCCTGATGCAGTCACGGATAGCCGCCGACGTAAGGAATATCCTCCTGCCCCGCGTCAAAGAAAGGCTGAAGCCTGAAGTGGCCGCGCTCATCCCCGACGACGTGGAGCTTCTTGTCAACCCCACCGGCAAGTTTGTCATCGGAGGCCCTCATGGCGATACAGGCCTGACCGGCCGCAAGATAATCGTCGACACCTATGGCGGTCGAGGAGCGCATGGCGGCGGAGCATTCTCCGGGAAAGACCCCTCTAAGGTCGACCGCTCGGCAGCTTATGCAGCCCGTCATATAGCCAAGAATATCGTTGCCGCCGGACTTGCCGGCGAGGCCCTGGTGCAGGTGGCTTACGCTATCGGTCGCGCCGAGCCGGTGAGCTTCTATGTAGACACTAAAGGGACCGGCAAGATCGACGGGCTGACCGACGGAGAGCTGTCGGAACGCGTCAGGAAGCTTATCTCCCTCCGCCCGGCAGCCATCATAGAGCGTTTCCGGCTTAAGACACCCATCTACCGCGAGACGGCAGCCTACGGCCACGTCGGGAGAAATCCGCGCCGCGAAGTAAAGCATTTCACCTCCCGATATGAGGGGGCCAAAGATATCGAAGTGGAGCTCTTCCCCTGGGAAAAACTCGATCTCGTAGGAGCCCTGCGCAATGAGTTTGGCCTCTGATTTATAAGGCGGATGTCAGATTATTTTGGCCAATTGGCGGAAAATACCTACCTTTGTGCACTAATTGCGCAAAGACTCATTGTGCCTTGCCCAAAACGGCCTCTGAGACCTTTCAGACGCTCCTTTGACCAATCGAATAAAAAACAGCAACCTTAATACATAAATGGCAACCTTAGAAAAAATCAGAAGCAAATCAGTGCTTCTGCTGATCATCATCGGTGGCGCCCTTCTGGCTTTTGTCATCGGTGACTTCTTCACCTCAGGCCGCACCCTCTTCGGCAATCCTACCACAGTAGCCAAAGTCGGAGGTCAGAAAATCGACATCCAGGATTTTCAAAACCGTGTCCAGCAGATGAGCAATCAGCTCCAGCAAAACGGCCAGAAGATGGATGGCTCAGTGATGCAGCAACAGGTATTGAACCAGATGATCCAGGAAGCGCTCTTCAATCAAGAGGCCGAGGCTTTAGGCCTTGAAGTAAGTGACAGCGAGCTCTCCGACGCCCTCTTCGGCTCCTCCTCTCAATATGCCGACATGTATGTCCAGCAGATGACCGGCGGCCAGCTTCAGAGCGCCCAGCAGCTCAATGAAATCGTCACCAATTCGGGCGAGTATGCCGGAGTTGATCCCGAAGTGATGGGCAATCTCCGCGAGCTCTGGAAAAATATCGAAGACAATTTCGCCACGATGCTCCTCCAGCAGAAGTTCAATAATCTCTTCTTCGGCACTCTTCAGGCCAACGATCTCGATGCCAAGCACTTCTGGATTGACAGCAACGACAATAAGAATGTGGCTTTCGTGAGCAAGAGCTATGCCACCCTTGCCGACGATGATTATCCCGTCAGCGACGAAGATATCCGCGCCGAGTGGGCCAAGCAGAAGGAGCTCTATCGCCTCGATGAGCCCACACGCGCCATAAGCTATATCGCAGTGTCGATCCAGCCCTCATCGGCCGATCTTGCCGCTGCCGAGACAGAGGTCGAGAATGCCCTCCAGGCCCTCCGCACACAGCCCGGCACCGAAGGCATCGCCGAGATGAGCGACTTTATCGTAGACCGCCAGAGCACCGCCGCCTCGCGCCTGACCAATCGTCAGGTGAAGTCGTTTGTCGATTCAGCTTCCGTTGGCTCTGTAGCCGCAATCAGCCATATCGGCAACAATTACACCCTTGCCAAGCTTATCGACAAGAAGCACGCCATTGACTCCATCCAGATCAATATCGCCGCAGTGACCGGCAATCGTCATGATATCGACTCTATCATTAACGGCCTCAATAGCGGCTCCATTGAGTTTAACGCCCTGACCCAGATCCCCGGTGCTCAGGTCCAGGACTCTCTCTGGCTCACCCTCACTGACGCTCAGTTTAGCGAAATCCGCGACATCCTTACCGATGCCACCGTCGGCCGCTACTTCACCCCCGACACTGCCGCCACCGCACAGATGGGCCGTATCTTCAGTGTGGTGAAGCGCCCCGCACCCGTTGCTACCGTCGATGTTGCAGTAGTGACCTACACCGCCGAGCCTTCAGCCGCCACCATCAACAAGCTTGAAGCCGACCTCCGCGCCTTTACAGCTGAGAACAACACCGCCGCCAAGTTTGAGGAAAATGCCCTCGCTGCCGGCTACACTGCCGTCCCCACCCTCATCACTGCCTCCACCCCCCTCATTGGCAACTATGAGGATACCCGCGAAGCAATTTTCTGGGCTCTCGATGCCAAGAAGGGCCAGGTAAGCCCTGTATTTGGCAATCAGATGGGCGGCCAGTTTGTCGCCGTGGCCCTTGATGATATCTACAACGATTACCTCCCGTATTCAGCTTCACAGGTGGAGCCCGCCCTCCGCGCCGAAGCCATGGCTGCCAAGAAGGGCCAGGCCCTTATGGAGCAGTTTGCCGGCAAAGCCAATGACCTGGCCGGTTATGCCCAGCTCCTCGGAGCCGAGATCGACACCACCTCCGTCTCCTTCGGTCAAAACAATATTGTCCGCATCGGTAACAGAGAGAGCGCAATTGCCGGTTCAGTTGCTGTGGCCGCTCCCGGTGCCCTCGTCGGTCCTATCGCCGGCAACAATGCTATCGTTGTCCTCCAGGTGCTCAACACCGACCAGAGCCCGCGTCCCTACTCGCTCGAAGAGGGCGTGAGCAACTTCACCCGTCAGCGTGGCGCCACGGTCCTCAACCAGGCTCTCCCCCAGATCCTTCTCGGCAACAAGAAGATTGACAATAACCTGAAGAAATTCTATCGCAACTAATCAGTTTCCTCATATCCCCGACGGCCCGAAGCGCCCCGCATAGGGCAGCGCTTCGGGCCGTCGGAGTGTTTTAATACCCCCTGAGCCATGAAATCAATCCGCGAACTATATCGTATCGGCACCGGCCCGTCGTCGTCCCATACCATGGGTCCACGTCAGGCTGCGACAATATTCGGCGCCGCCAACAAGGGAGCCGCTTCATTTAAAGTGACACTTTATGGCGCCCTGGCCGGCACCGGCAAAGGTCACCTGACCGATGTGGCAATCCTTGATTCCCTTACCCCTATAGCTCCTACCGAGATCATCTGGAAGCCGTCAGAGTTCCTACCCTTCCATCCCAACGGCATGAAGTTTGAGGCTCTTGACTGGGACGGAAACGTTACAGCCGAGCGGACAATCTACAGTGTCGGAGGCGGTCAGATTGCTGAGGAGGGGGATTCGAATCTCGAGACCCCCGAAGTCTATCCGATGAACAGCTTGACGGAGATAATGCAATGGTGTCAGGAGACCGGCCGCTCTTATTGGGAATATGTAGAAGAATGTGAGGATGAGGGGATATGGGACTATCTCCGGACGGTGTGGCACACTATGAAGGCTGCCGTAGAGCGTGGCCTTGACAGCGAGGGCGTCCTCCCCGGACCGCTCGGATTGACCCGTCGCGCCGCCGCTTACAATGTCCGCGCATCGGGATACAAGACCAATCTTCAGAGCCGAGGCTTAGTCTTCAGCTATGCTCTGGCCGTCAGTGAAGAGAATGCATCGGGCGGAGTGATTGTCACCGCTCCTACCTGCGGGTCGTGTGGGGTGCTTCCGGCTGTGCTTTATCATCTGTGGAAGAGCCGCGACTTCTCCGAGGCACGCATCCTCCGCGCCCTTGCAACGGCCGGCCTCATCGGTAATGTGGTCAAGACCAATGCTTCGATAGCCGGCGCAGAGGTCGGGTGTCAGGGCGAGGTGGGAGTGGCCTGCGCCATGGCAGCCGCTGCAGCCAACCAGCTTTTCGGAGGGACGCCCGCCCAGATAGAATATGCCGCGGAGATGGGTCTGGAGCATCACTTGGGTATGACGTGCGACCCCGTATGTGGCCTCGTGCAGATTCCCTGCATCGAGCGCAATGCCTATGCCGCCGCGCGCGCCCTCGACTCCAATATTTATTCAGCTTTTACCGATGGTGTCCATCGGGTGTCGTTTGACCGCGTGGTGGAGGTAATGAAAGAAACCGGCCACGACTTGCCCTCCATCTATAAAGAGACAGGCGAGGGTGGCCTTGCGCGCACCTGGCGTCCCCGTCAGATAACAAAACCCTCCGAGACCAAATGATAGAGTATATCAGCGGGCGGCTCATGGAGCTGACGCCCACATATGCTGTGGTGGAAACAGGCGGGATTGGATATCATGCCGACATCTCGCTTACCACTTATGTGCCTCTGGAGGAAAAGCTGGCCCGCGATGGCGCCGGAGCGGCCGTCAAGCTGCTCGTCCATGAGATTATCCGCGAAGATGCCCATCTGCTCTTTGGTTTTGAGACCGAAAAAGAGCGTGAGTTGTTCAGGGCCCTTGTCAGCGTGAGTGGCGTCGGTGCCAACACCGCCAGGATGATACTGTCGTCGGTGTCGCCCTCCGAGTTGGGACAGGTCATCTCCGCCGGCGACTCCAAGCGCCTTAAGGCAGTCAAAGGCATAGGTGCCAAGACGGCCGAGCGCATCATAGTAGACCTCCGCGACAAGGTGAAACTTACAGCCATAGAGGGCGCCGGGCTACCGGCAGCGACAGCCCCGTCGGGAGCTGCCTATGAGGAGGCACTGGCCGCTCTCCTGATGCTCGGATTTGCCCGCCCGGCAAGCCAAAAGGTCTTGAAAAAGATTTTTGATGCTAATCCGACAGTGACGGTCGAAGCAGCCATCAAACGCTCGTTGACCATGATGTAAGCTATTGAACATCAGAAAAAACGGTGCCGGCTTTCAGGGCTATAAACCCAGAAAGCCGGCACGTCGTTTTGCCATAAAGCAAAAAAATTGAGCGCCTCCCGGCGATCAATCTTTGACCTTTGAATCTAATACCATGAAAAACACGATGCAAAGGTAAAGGCAAAATCTGAGATATGCAAGAAAAATGTCAAAAAAATATGCTTTAAAGCATATTTTTTTGACAAAAAGGCGACGCGAGCCTTAAGCTCGCCAACGATCGGAAAAATTGGGCGCGATGGCCGGGGCCTCTTGGATCTTAGCGTGGCTTAGCGGGAGAGGGCGGCGATGCGGGCGATATATTTGCCGATGATATCAAATTCGAGATTGACTTTGGTGCCTACGCCGATGCGGCAGAAGTTGGTGTGCTCAAAGGTATAGGGGATGATGGCCACCCGGAATGAGCGTGGAGTGGAGTCGCAGACCGTGAGACTTACGCCATTGACTGTCACAGAGCCCTTTTCTACCGTGACATACCCTTTGGCTATCATCTCGGGAGTGACGTCATATTCAAATGTGAAATATGTAGAGCCATCGACCTCCTCAACGGCAGTGCAAAGGGCGGTGGTGTCAACATGGCCCTGGACGATATGTCCGTCGAGGCGCCCGTCGAGGCGCATGGAGCGCTCGAGATTGACAAGATCGCCCGGTCGGAGATCGCCGAGATTTGAGCGCAAGAGGGTCTCCTGGATGGCAGTGACGGTATAGGTATTATCATCGTGGAGCCCTACGACGGTAAGACACACGCCGTTATGGGCCACAGACTGGTCGATTGTCAGCTCTGGGGCAAATGAGCAATTGACGGTCAGATGGAGATTGCCGCCATCCGGCTCGGCAGCCACCACTCGGGCAGCTTCTTCTACTATTCCTGAAAACATATTGTAAAAAAGTCAAAAAGGGAAGGGGAGGGGATCAGTGTTTCATCTCTACGACGTGAGTCGGGGGGAGCTCACGGCGGCGCTCGGCGACCGCTTCAGTGAGCTCTCGGGCTGCATGGACAAAGGCCATCCCTGCCACCGTGTCGCTGGCTGCAATAGGCTCTCCTGAGTCGCCGCTCTCTGCAATGGAGCCCACCAGAGGTATCTGGCCGAGCAGCCGGAGACCGAGCTTGCGCGCGAGCTCAATACCTCCTTCGCGGCCAAAGATATAATAGCGCTCATCAGGATGCTTTTCAGGGGTAAACCAGGCCATATTCTCGACGAGGCCGAGGATGGGCACTCCCACCTTCTCTCCCTGAAACATCGATATGCCTTTGCGGGCATCGGCCAGTGCTACCTGGTTGGGGGTGGTGACCACAACAGCCCCTGTGAGCGCAATGGTCTGGACTACTGTCAGATGGATGTCTGATGTTCCCGGGGGGAGGTCGAGGAGGAAATAGTCGAGCTCGCCCCAGTCGGCCTCGGTGATGAGCTGCTTGAGGGCGTTGGAGGCCATGGAGCCGCGCCAGAGCACTGCGCTATCCTTGTCGACAAGGAAGCCGATGGAGAGCATCTTGACGCCAAAGCGCTCGAGGGGCTCTATGAGGCGGCGTCCGTCGGGTTTCTCCACCATATAGACCGGCTCGTCCTCCACTCCAAACATCTTTGGGAGCGACGGGCCGAATATATCTGCGTCGAGGAGACCCACGCGATAGCCTTCGCGGGCGAGAGCCACGGCGAGGTTAGCGGCCACGGTGGACTTGCCGACTCCACCTTTGCCTGAGGAGACGGCGATAATATTCTCCACACCCGGCAGGATCGGGGCCTCGGAGGCTTTCTCGGTCATGGAGGGGAAGACGGGGGTGACCGAAGCCTCCACATCGGGGGCGATGAAGGTCTTCAGCGCGGCTGCCACGCTCTTGAGGAGCGAAGCGGCGAAGGGGTCGGTGGGTTTGGAGAAATGGATGTTGAGGTCAACATGGCGGCCATCTATGCGGATGTCGTCGCCGGTGACCATCTCGAGCTCCACGATGTTTTTCCCGTTGCCGGGATAGCGGACATTGGCAAGGGCATCGAGGATAAGGCGGGGGTATAGGGGCTCAGATGTCATTGGTCGGTCAGTTGTCAGTTAGGTTTTAGTCATCATCGTCATCATCATCATCGGGGGCGGGTATATTGCCCTGGATGATGCCGCGCGAATAGCTGCGATAGGTGTCGGGCTCAATATCCACATCGGGCTCCGAGAGGGGTGTGGTGTGGTCGAGCGGGATGGCTATATATTTGATAGAGAGGCCGCGGTCGAGCCACTGGCGCTCATAATGGGTCTTGATGGCGAGGATGTCGGTCAGCAGGGGTGAAGCATAGAGATCGTCGGTGATGGCATCGACGGGCAGACCGCAATGCTCGGCCATGAGCCTGGTGTAGGTGAAGAGGAAGGGGGAGTCGGTCTTCAGGCGGAGGTATCCTCCGGGGCGGAGGATCTTGCGGTATAGCTCAAGAAAGCGGGTGGAAGTGAGGCGCTTTCTTACCTTTTTCATCTGCGGGTCGGGAAATGTGATCCATATCTCATCTACCTCGCCGGGAGCAAAGAATTGGTCGATGAGCTCAATATCCGTGCGGATGAAGGCCACGTTGGTCATTTCGGCGTCGCGGGCCTGAGTGGCTCCGCGCCACATCCGCGCCCCCTTGATGTCTACTCCGATATAGTTGCGTCCGGGGACACGCTCGGCCAGCCCCACGGTATATTCCCCCTTGCCGCAGCCCAGCTCGAGGGTTATGGGGTTGGTGTTATGGAAAAAATCGCTGTGCCAGCGGCCGCGCAGAGGGAAGCCGCCCTCATCGCGGAGGCGAGCAAAAGGATACTGAAACACAAAGGGAATGGTATCCATCTCGCTGAATTTCGCCAGTTTGTTTTTGCGTCCCATAGGGTTAATAGCGTTAATGATAATGCAAAAATAATCCAAAAAGCCTAAAGGCCCAAATTAACCTGCACGGGCTTATGCTCCGGGGTGATGCTCCGGGAGGAAAACGAAATAGACGGCGGCCACCATCAGCAGCGCCGCAACGATATGATTCCAGCGCAGATGGAAGCTCTCGAAGGCTATCATCGAGAAGATGATAAACACCACTAAGGTGATGATCTCCTGGATGACCTTGAGCTGCATAAGCGAGTAGGGACCGCCATTGCCCTCAAAGCCGATGCGGTTGGCGGGCACCTGAAAGCAATATTCGAGCAGGGCTATGCCCCATGAGATAAGGATCACTACATAGAGAGGCCAGTTGGTCGACACGCCCGAGGACTGGAGCTTTAGGTGGCCATACCAGGCAAAGGTCATAAAGATGTTGCTCACCACCAGGAGGATTAGAGTGGCGAGCATAGGCATGGATTTTAAGAAGGCTATCATTGCGGGGAAGGGGATGGATTGCGGTATGCGAGATATTTGTTATAGACCACTCCTCCTATGATGAGGATGAGGCCCACGAGGGTGAGCGGCACAATTGTCTCACCTACTATTATTGAGATGAAGAAGAGCGAGAGGAAGGGGGAGAGGTAACACATCTGATTGACTATGGCGACATTGGTGGCAAGCCTCAGGGCCATTGAGAAAAACAGGAAAGGGATGCCCATCTCGAAGGCGCCTATATAGACGCTTGCCCAGAAGCCTGCGGGCGAGGCGAAGGAAGCTCCGGTAAGCGGCGAGGCCATGATAAGGATTGCCGAGGCTATGGCGAAAGAAATCAGGAGCTTGACACTCTCGTCGATGCCCGGAGCGCTACGCTCGTTTATGATCCAGTAGAGAGCCCAGAGGGCGGCGCTCGCCAGAGCCGTGAGCAACCCTGTCACCGACAGGCCGCCGGCCGGCAGGCCTCCGCCGCCGAGCGAGATGAGCGCTACTCCGGCAAGCGACACCGCCATGCCGATATAAAGCTTGCGTCCCACCGGGCGCCTCATTATAAGAGCCATAAGGAGCGTCAGAAAGATCGGCCAGCAATAGTTGATGGGCTGAGCCACCTGAGCGGGGAGCATATCATAGGCGGCAAAGAGGATGAGATAATATGCCGCAGGATTGAAGAGGCCCGTGAGGCCGAGGGCCAGCCACCGGCGCGGAGCTATCCGGCGCAGTTGGCCCAGTTTGCCCCTGGCAGCCACAGCCATGAGATAGATGAGAGTGGCGGTGACTGAGGCCACGGTGACCATCTCAAAGGTGGAGTAATAGAGCAGGGCGGTCTTGAAGGCTGCAGCCACGGTTGACCAGCTCAGGACGGCCACAGCAGCGAAGAGAATGGCACGTCCCTGAGATAATCCCCCGGAAGGAACTGAAGAAGACTCTGAGGCTACTTCTGCTGATGAGGTGAGCGACATATCGCGGGGGGGGGAGACTTTACTCGATGTAGAGGACGAGCCCCTTGAGATACTCTCCTTCGGGGTGGTAGATATTGAC
>CAZAUV010000088.1:0-9761 GCA_964488335.1 uncultured Bacteroides sp. | reverse complement strand
TTGGCTCCGGCTGAGATGGCAAAAGCCATGTAATTGGCATAGGCCGGCTCGGGGACGATAATCTCGTCGCCCGGGTCAAGGCAAGCCATAAACGCAAAGAGCACCGCTTCGGAGCCGCCGGCTGTGACGATTATGTCGTCGACGCCCACATTTATATTGAAGCGGTGATAATAATCGGCGAGCTTCTGCCTGAGCGAGAGCAGGCCTTCCGAAGGGCTGTATTCCAGCACCTTGCGGTCGATATGGGCCAAGACGTCGAGGCCCTCCCGGGGAGTGGGTAGATCGGGCTGGCCTATATTGAGGTGATAGACTTTGATGCCCCGGGCTTTGGCGGCATTAGCCAGGGGGACGAGCTTGCGTATGGGGGAGGCGGGCATCCGCTCGCCGCGGTTAGAGACGCTGGGCATAAGGGTAGGCGGAGATGATGGGGAGCGTTGGAGAGAAGAAAAGTATGCAAAAATAAGCTAAATAATCCACTCCCCCAAATCCTCACCTCTAAAAACTCCCGGGAAAACTTCCTGACACATAAAAATCCCTGCATTTTGATTAGCTTGGAAGAGGGTCTTATACGAAGATTTCATAGAGGTGAGAGCAAAGGATGTCAGATCATCCCTCCCTTTAGGATGGCATCTTTTCCCAACAGCATTATACAATTCGGCAGAGCATCCGGAGAGAGCGCTTCAAAGCAATCATAATTATTGGAGAAATATGCTCATCAGGGATAGGGTGACTTCGCATATAACAGGCGAGTATCACAAAAGAGATTTAATCCCCCCGGGCTGTTATTGTCAAATAATTAAATATTCAAAAAAGAAGAAGTCATCAGGAAAATGACGACTTCTTCTTTTTTGATATGGTAGGGTGACTGACAGCCCGGGGCGGGTCAGAACGGGCGGATGATGGCTGAATTGATTTTGGTCTCGGTCTGTATCTCTTCGCGGTCGGTCTGCTTGCCGTAGGGGAGGGTGTAGGTGAGTGTAAGGGCTATGTTGCGCCCCTTGAGATCGCGGAGCGAGCGGGAGAAGAATTGGCCGGCGATATAATCGGCGCCGGAGGTGACGGCCATGCGGCGGTGAAAGATGTTTTCGAAGCAACATTCAGCCGCCCAGCTGCCTCGCTTCCACGAGAGCGAGAGGCCATATTGAGCGGGATTGCTAACTTTAGCCCCGTCGATGCCGAGGACGGAATAGGGCAGGGCATATGAAGCTCTGAGCAGGAAGTCGCCCATCATATATGAGGCGGTGAAATCGGCTCGCCAGTCGTTGCTCCGTGCAGGCCGGTAGGCCGATTTGAAGCGGTTCATGCTGAAGATGGCGTTGCCCTTGAGCTTCAACCGGTTGTCTAAAAGGTTGGCCGATAGGCCGAAGATCAGTTTGTTGTAATAAAACTTGCCGTCGTTGACCGGCTTATGATACATTATATTGTCTACCGCATAATACCGGTTGGAGGTGTTGCCGTCATAATGGAGGAAGTCGTAGGAGAATGAGAAGCCCAGGCAGGAGGTGTGGCCGTTGTAGCCGATGATGTTTTGAAAGGCGTCGATCTGACGGATGTCGGGATTGCCGGCTGTGGCTTCGAAAAAAGATGTCCTGATGACGGCATCGTTTTTGTCGGAGGGATCATAGATGCTATGGGATTAGTTGCCCGAGACAGAGAGTGAGTGGCGGCGGCTGATGGCATAGGTAAGGCCGTAGAAGGCCATGGGAGAGGCCTGATTGTCTTTGTGGTCGCCGATGGTCGAATAGAGGTCTTTCATGCCGGCCGAAACATAATATGACAGCCCGGCGGGGATGCTGCCGTCGAGGTGGAAGACAGCCATGGCGTGGCTGTTCATCAAATTCTGAGTGTCGGTGAAACTGCCTGAATAGACGTCGTGGTAATAATTGAAATATTCATCGGCGGTGACGCCCAGTGTCAGACCGCTCGAAAGGGTCTTGAAGTAGCCTAATGTGGCCCCGGCAATATAATTGTCTTCCCTGGTGTAGTTGAAGATGTCGGCGGCGCCGGTTTCGTTATAAACGCTGCGGAGATTGGTGTGGCCGTGTCTGAAACTGAAGTTTGCCATCGCGGTGTTGCCGCCAGGCAGATAGAGGTTATAATGCATCCTAATGGCGGGGGAAAGGCCTTTTTCCCTGGCGGAGCGGCAGGCTTCGGATCTGAAGTCGTAGAGCCCGGTGTAGACCACGGCGTCGCGGATGATGTTGCGAGGAGTGGCGCTTCGCGTCAGGCTCAGGGCAATGTCAAAGGAATGATTGTAAGAGGCGTGGGCGGTCTTGAGGTTGACATATTGCGAGTTGGTGTGTGTGGATGCCGAGATGGGTGAGATGGTCTGCGACAGAGGGCCGTCGTTGAGCTTGAAGCTGTTGACGGCGCTATTGAGCTGCGAAGAGTGGTCCCGGGCGGCGTTGGCCGTGAGGGAGAGGGTGAGGGCCTTCTTCTTATAGTTGGCCATCCCTATATAGTTGCCATATTGGCGCGCCAGGCCTTCATCGGCCGAGAGATAGATGTTACCGCCATAGTCATATTGCAGCGTGATGAAATTCATCACGGCCCCGCTGCCTACATATTTACCTCCCGGATTGCGCCGGTAGTCAATCCGGCTGATCTGCGAGGCGGCGAGAGTGGCGAGTTCGTCGGGACCGGCCTCTATGCCGTTGATGAGGATTACTACATTGCCGCCCGATACAGTGGCGATAGAGCGGGCCGAGGGGTTGACCGAGAAGTCGGGAAGGTTCATGTTTTCCAGCAGCTCGTAGCCGTTGGTGCTATGGCGTTTCTCCTGACGGGACGGGATGAGGATTACCTTGCCGGCTGTCTCAGACAGAGCATCGGCAGTGACCACCACTTCGTCAAGGTTAGTCAGGGTAGAGTCGGGCTTGATGTCCTGGCGGGCAAATGCCGCGAGGGGGCTGCAGAGCAGCAGGAGGGAGATAATTAAAAAGAGCTTTTTCATACTTGAGCGGATTTTTTCCGCAAAGCAAGCTAAAAAAGCTCATATAGAGGCCCAAGAAAGTCTGACATTTATCTGACAAATGCCTGACAAGCCTGCATATCAGTTAGTTATGTGGAGCTCATAGGAGTCTCCCCGGTTGCAGGTAATCTCCATGCCGGTCTCCGAAAGGGCGGCCTTGGTGCGCCTGACGAGGGTGTAGAGCGACTCCTCGGCATTGCTCTTGTTGCCCCAGAGAGCCGAGCAAAGGGAGGCCTTGTCGACTCTCCGGCCGGGAGCGTCGAGGAGCATCTGCGCCAGCCGCTTCTGCATCGGAGTGAGCTTGACGCCATCGAGCGAGGGAGCGACCGGGGCTATGCAAACCGGCTCGGGCGCTTCTGTCGGCCCCCTCCGCCCCCAAAGGCACATTGCGGCCATTGATGCCAGGGAGAGGATGAGCAGCGCTCCGGGCACAGTCGGGTCAGACACCGCTAAGACCGACGCCATCGAGCAGTCGGCAAAGCCCTGCACCTTGACAGCGAGTCCGGCCGCGTTGTCCTCCATCATGAGCAGCACCGAGTCAGATGCAATGCCGTGGTGACGCGCCGCGGCAGGCTCGCAGCCGTTGTCGACCAGAGCGAGGGAATAATAGGCCTGATCTCTGAGAGAGGCAATCTTGAAGTCGACATCCGTGGCCCGGAAAAGGAGCGGCTCGCCCGTAAGCTCGTGGATGTGGCTTAGGGCGTCGAGAGTATCCTGCCGGGTCCAGAGCTCGCCCTTTGCCTTTGCCAGGGCTACAATGCCATCATTGAGGTCGTCGGCTATCGACTGCCGGGCCCTGAAATAAGAGAAGCATCCCGACACTAAGGAGGCTAACAAAAAGAGTAGCGGCAGATACATGCCTAAGTGCCGTGGATTGCTATGGGCTTGAAGTGATAAGTTCATCGAAGGGGGGGGCGGCTTCGCCGGAATTAGGAATGGAAAATGAGGAATGAGGAATTGCCTCTGTGGCGGTTGCGGCGCAGCAAATATCGCAAGAAAATCCGTAAACAGCAAGATTTCCACCCCGAAATAATTCCGGACCTGCGGTTTTTAATATTATCACGATGCCCCGCAGACATGACGGCCTGCGGGGCATCGTAAAGGGCTGTATGCTCAGCCCGGGAAGGAGGTCCAGAGGTGCTCCTCAGCTTCGGGCCGGGGGACGCCCTCAAGAGCTTTCATCAGCCGGGCGAGGTTGTGACCAAGGGTGCGCATCGTCTGCAGCCCCTCGGCATCGCGGCCCACATCGCCGGGCATCAGCCCGAAGGCATTGTTCCAGTATTGAGAGCTCGGCATCGGCATATTGCTCATCTCAAAATATTTGTTGAGCCTCTCGATCGTGGACACTGAGCCGCCGCGGCGACATATGCCCACTGCCGCTGCCGGCTTATAGGCGAGAAACCGGCCTGCGGAGTAAAAGAGCCGGTCGAGCAGGGCGCAGAGCGAGCCGTTGGGCCCGGCATAGTATGTAGGGCTGCCGACCACCAGGGCATCGGCCTCCCGGATTTTTGCGAAGGCTTCCTGATAGATGCCGGTATTGAAGATGCAGACGCCGGTCTGACGGCATCGCTGACAGGCGATGCATCCCGGCACCGGCTTCTTCCCCAGCTGGATTATTTCGGTCTCGATGCCGTCGGCGTTCAATGCCTTGGCCACCTCGCTCAGGGCTATGAAGGTATTGCCCTCGGGATTAGGGCTCCCGTTGATGATAAGAGCTTTCATAAGCTGCTTCAGAGAGTGTTATCTGATCAACATTCCAGAGGCAACGCTCTCGGCAGCGGCATCGCCCTTGGTGGCGCGGATTATCTCGATGGCAAAAGGCAGAGTGGTGCCCGGGCCTTCAGAGGTAATGAGATTAGGCTCGATGACCACGGTCTGCTTGACATATTCGCCACCGTTGGAGTTGATAGCGTCGCCGAGACCGGGATAACAGGTGGCTTTCTTACCCTTGAGCACGCCTAAGGGAGCAAGCACCACCGCCGGGCCGGCACATATCGATGCGATGCGGCCGTTATTGTTGAAGTGGGCCAGGATTTTATCTCTTACCGGACTGCTGGCATAGAGATTTTGGGCGCCCGGGTCGCCGCCGGGGATTATCAGCCAGTCGGCGTCGGAAGTGTTGACGTCAGAAATGAGGATGTCGGCAACGATGGTCTGGCCTGTGGCCCCTTTTATCTGAAGACTGTCGGAGACAGCAACGGTAGTTACGGGAATTTCCGCTCTGCGGAGTGCATCGACGGTTGCGATGGCTTCAACTTCCTCCACACCCGGTGCGAGGAAGATATAAGATGACTGAGCATTCATAAACAATGATCCAAAAATTATAGATAGTGCGGTCAAAGCACTTCTGAAAATTGACTTTGACATATCTTTCAGTAGGTTTAATTTTTTACTTAAAGAGCGTGTAGCGGCATAGCCACCACAAAATAATAACCCCTCGCGGGCCCGAATGTTCATCCTTGCCAATCTTAAGGATGTCGGCCGGGAGGGGCGGGCGAGTGGAAGGCCGGGGCTCAGACGGCGACCGCCGCCCGCGGAGAAGCGGGCGGCGGCGATGATGGGGCAGCGATGAAGCTCAAGCTGATGCTGATGCGGGGGGATCAGTCGTGGGAAGAGCCGTCGAAGCAGTGGGTGCAGATGCAGCTCTTAGGGAGGCCGATGGCGCTGACCACGTCGCTGATGGTGGCAAATTTGAGGGAGTTGACGCCGAGGGTGCGGCGGATATCCTCCACCATAGCCTCATATTGAGGAGTGGCCGGATCGGCGTAGGCTTCCAGGTTCCGGTCGTGGGCGCCCTCGCGCTTCTCTATGACGCGGCGCGTGATGAGCTCGAGGTCGGTCTTGGAGGCGGTGAAGTTAAGGAACCGGCAGGGATAGATCAGCGGGGGGCAGGAGATGCGGACGTGGACCTCCTTGGCGCCGCAGTCATACAGGTCGGCCACATTGTCGCGGAGCTGTGTGCCGCGCACGATGGAATCGTCGCAGAAGATGACGCGTGAGCCTGCGAGGAGCTCGCGGTTGGGGATGAGTTTCATCTTGGCCACGAGTTCGCGACGGGCCTGAGTGCCCGGGGTGAAGGAGCGGGGCCATGTAGGGGTATATTTCACTATGGCGCGCTTGTAAGGTACTCCGAGGCCCTGTGAATATCCCAGAGCCATGCCTATGCCGGAGTCGGGTATGGCGCTGACAAAGTCGACCTTAGTGTCGTCGCGGTGGGCCACTTCGAGCCCGGTCTGATAGCGCATCTCGTCGACGTTGCGCCCCTCGTATTCGCAGACGGGATAGCCGTAATATGTCCATAGGAAGGCGCATATCTGCATCTCGGGGCCCGGGGCGCGGAGCTGTTCAACGCTGTCGGCCGTGAAGCGGACAATCTCGCCGGGGCCGAGATTACGGTCTATGCGGAAGCCGAGGTTAGGGAAGGCGCAGGTCTCTGAAGTGGCTGCATATCCCTCCTCCTTGCGGCCGAGGATTATGGGAGTGCGGCCGAGATTGTCGCGGGCGGCGATGATGCTGCCGTCTTCCATGAGGATGAGCATCGAGCAGGAGCCGCGGACCCACTTGAAGACATTTTCGATACCTGAGACCATATCGGCGCCATCGCTGATGAGGGCGGCAATCATCTCGGTGGGGTTGATGATGTCGTAAGAGTGTTCGCAGAAGTGATGACCCTTGGCGAGCATCTCCGCTTCGAGCTCCGAGATATTGTTGATGCGGCCCACGGTGACGATGGCAAACTTGCCGAGGTGGCAATTGACGATGATGGGCTGTGCATCGGTGTCGGAGATGACACCAATGCCCGATGAGCCTGAAAATTCGTCGAGGTCGCCCTCAAACTTGGTCCGGAAATAGGTGTTTTCGATGTTGTGGATCGAGCGTGTGAAGATGCCGTCGGAATTGACGGTGGCCATGCCGGCACGCTTGGTGCCCATGTGGCTGTTGTAGTCAACGCCATAGAAAAGGTCGTTGACACAGCTTCCGCGGCGTGCAACGCCAAAGAAACCTCCCATAGATGATAAGACGGTTAGTTAAGAAAAGAGAAGAAAGGCGGGGGAGGAGCCTCGGGGCCGGGGGCCTCGGCGCCTCCCCCGCTCAGATATTTTTAGAAAGGGGTAAACGATTAATTGCGGTGGCTCTCAATCCATTGGCGGGCGTTGATGAAGGCATCGATCCAGGGGGTGACATCGTCGCCGGAGTGGTCGGCGGGATAGACGGCACACTGCCAGGGGAAGATAGCCCTCTCAAGATGAGGCATCATGGCCAGATGGCGGCCATCGGCCGAGCATATGCCGGCCACGGCGCCGCGCGAGCCGTTGGGGTTGCCCGGATAGGCCGTATAGGCATATCGCAGGGCCACGCTGTGGGCGCCGGCTCCCGAGGGGATATGGAACTTGCCTTCGCCGTGGGCCACCCATATGCCGGCTTTGAGGCCGGTCATGGTGCCAAACATCACCGAGGGACTCTCGGGCACTTCTACGCCTACGAAGGCGCTCTCAAACTTGTGAGAATCATTGTGGTGCATCGAGATGGTGCGCGTGGGGACCGACAGCTCGGGGGTTGAGCTGATGTCGGGGGTGATGCCGGAGTTTTCAATCAGGCCGAGCTCCACCATGAGCTGGCAGCCGTTGCACACTCCGAGGCTCAGGGTATCGGGCCGGCGATAATAGTCGCTCAGGGCGCGGCGGGCGTTTTCGTTCCAGAGGAAGCCTGAGGCCCATCCCTTGGCCGAGCCGAGGACGTCGCTATTGGAGAAGCCTCCGCAGAAGACTATCATATTGACATCCTCGAGGGTCTCGCGTCCGCTCATAAGGTCGGTCATATGGACATCCTTCACGTCGAAGCCGGCCAGGTAGAGTGAGAAAGCCATCTCGCGCTCGCCGTTGATGCCCTTCTCGCGGATAATGGCGGCGCGAATGCCCGAGGGCTTGCGCTGCGAGGGGGTGATGCCGCGCGAGGCAAATGAGCCGTTGAAGTTGTGAAGACGATAGCGCAGGGGTTGCTTCTTATAGTTGGCATAGCGCTCGGCAGCCTTCTCGGGGCCGCTCTGGAGGGTATCCATCAGATATGAGGGATAATACCATACGTCGCGCAGGGCGTTGATGTCCAGGACGTGGTGGTCATCGCCCATGGTGAGATCAAGGGTGCGCCCGCTTGAGGTGTGGCCTATCTCGATAATCCTGGCGCCCGCTTCGGCGATAAGCTTCACGGCGCTCTTGGCGCGGCTCTCGGGGATCTGGACCACTAAGGCGGGGTTTTCGGCGAAGAGCACTTTGATAATGTCGGTCTCGCCCAGGGCGGCGAAGCCGTCGAGGTTGATGTCCATGCCTCCGATATTGTTGGGGAAACACATCTCGAGGAGGGTGGTGATCAGGCCGCCGGCCGAAACGTCGTGGGCCGACAGGAGAATACCGCGGTTTGCCAGGGTCTGGACGGCGTTGAAGGTAGCGGCAAAGGTGGCGGGGGAGGCCACGGTGGGGCATTTGTCGCCCAGGCGGCCCATGGTCTGGGCCAGAGCCGAGCCGCCGAGGGTCAGGGGAGTGCCGGAGAAGTCGATATAGAAGAGGCGCGAGGCCGAGCGTCGGGTGACGACGGCCGAGACGGTGCGGCGCACGTTTGTCACCTCGCCGGCGGCCGAGATTATCACGGTGCCGGGGGCGAAGACCTTCTCGTCGCCATATTTCTGAGTCATCGACAGGGAGTCTTTGCCGGTGGGGATGTTGATGCCCAGGGCGCAGGCAAAGTCGCTGCAGGCCTCCACGGCGCGGTAGAGGGCCGCATCTTCGCCGGGGTTTTTGCAGGGCCACATCCAGTTGGCCGAGAGGGAGACGCTCTTGAGCCCATCGCGCAGGGGAGCGCCGACGATATTGGTCAGGGCCTCGGCGATGGCCATCACGGAGCCGGCAGCCGAGTCGATGAGGGCCACCTGAGGCGCATGGCCTATGGAGGTGGCGATGCCGGCGCGGCCACGGTAGTCGAGAGCCACCACGCCGCAGTCTGCCACGGGGAGCTGCATATCGCCCTGACATTGCTGGGCGGCGATCTTGCCGGTCACCGAGCGGTCAACCTTATTGGTAAGCCAGTCTTTACATGCCACGGCTTCGAGCGAGAGCACATCGTTGATATAGCGATGGAGCTCGGCCGGGGAGGTCTCTACGGGCTGATATTTCGTTTCTACCGTCGTGTCGGTCATGACGGTCTTGGGAGAGTTGCCAAACATATCGGCCATGGCCAGGTCGATGGGGCGGGAGCCGTCGGCCTGCTCAAAGACAAAGCGGTCGTCGCCCGTGGTGTGGCCCACGACAAACATAGGGGCGCGCTCGCGGTCGGCGATGGCCTGCAGGCGTGAGAGATCGGCTTCGTTGACCACCATGCCCATGCGCTCCTGGCTCTCATTGCCGATGATTTCCTTGGCCGAGAGAGTGGGGTCGCCGATGGGGAGGGCTTTCATGTCGATAACGCCGCCGGTGGCTTCGACGAGCTCCGAGAGGGCGTTGAGATGGCCTCCTGCGCCATGGTCGTGAATGGAGACGATGGGGTTTGACTCATCTTCGGCCAGCGCGCGGATTACGTTGGCCACTCGCTTCTGCATCTCGGGATTGGCGCGCTGGACGGCATTGAGCTCAATGGAGCCGGCATACTGGCCGGTCTCGACCGACGACACTGCGCCGCCGCCCATGCCGATGCGGTAGTTGTCGCCACCCATCACCACCACGGCCTGCCCCGGTTGGGGAGTGCGTTTGATGGCGTCGCGGCTATTGGCAAAGCCCACACCTCCGGCGAGCATGATCAC
>CAZAUV010000087.1:0-9808 GCA_964488335.1 uncultured Bacteroides sp. | reverse complement strand
GCAACGCCTGCGGCGGCTGCTTCAACCGCATCCCCCCGCAGCGCCAGATGGAGATCAAGATGCATAAGAAAATCATCGTCTGCGAATACTGCGGCCGCATTATGATCGACCCCGAGCTTGCAGGCATCAAGCCCGATGCTCCTCAGGAGAAGGCAGCCCCCAAGCGGCGTACTGCCCGCAAAGCCACCACCTCCAAGGTGGCCGCCTCCCTCAACGAGAAGCTCGCCGACACCCCGGACAGCCCGGCAGCCGACGAATAAGCGTCACACCCCTGCCCCCCTACCGTCGCAGCCCCATCACGCAGGGAAGAGGGACACACATGTCCATTGTGTCCCCCTCCTCTGCGTCTGTCTTTATTGACCTTGGCCACAGGGCCACGCCCTTCTCTTTGCGCGGCAATCGGTAATTCCCGACGAGGTGTCCCGCGCCAGGGCTTCAGCTGCTGCCCCCGTCAGAGAGTTCTACCCGCCCCTCCCCCTTGATACTCAGAAAGATGAAAGCTACTTATATATTAGGTATAGAATCGTCGTGCGACGACACTTCGGCGGCCGTGGTCACCGACGGCGGCGTGCTCCTGACCAATGTCATCGCCTCCCAGGCGGTACATGAGGAATATGGAGGAGTGGTGCCTGAACTCGCTTCGCGCGCCCATCAGCAGAATATAGTGCCGGTGGTGGATGCCGCAATCCGACGTGCCGGTATCGCGCCGGCCGACTTGTCGGCCATAGCCTTTACCCGGGGCCCCGGACTGTTAGGCTCACTCCTTGTGGGCACATCTTTTGCAAAGGGGTTGTCGCTCGGACTCCGCTGTCCGATGATCGATGTAAATCATCTCCACGCCCACGTCCTTGCCCATTTCATCAAGCGCACCGAGGATGACAGGGTGCCCTCCTTCCCTTATATCTGCCTCCTTGTGTCGGGAGGCAACAGCCAGATAGTGCTCGTCAGGAGTCCCTATGAAATGGAAATTCTCGGGCGCACCATCGACGATGCCGCAGGGGAAGCCTTCGACAAGTGTGCCAAAGTGATGGGTCTCCCTTATCCGGGGGGCCCGCATATCGACCGCCTGGCATCGGAAGGTAATGCCGGGGCATTCACATTTGCCAAGCCACGGATCCCGGGCCTTGACTATAGCTTTTCAGGGCTGAAAACATCATTTCTCTATACCCTCCGCGACGGCATAAAGAGTAATCCTTCATTTATTGACGACAATCTCGCCGACCTGGCCGCTTCCCTTCAGGCCACGATAGTCGACATCCTGATGAGCAGGCTCCGCAAAGCCGTGGAGCTTACAGGAGTCAAGGCCGTGGCCATCGGCGGCGGAGTGGCGGCCAACAGCGGAGTGAGAGAAGCCGTCGGAGCTTTCTGCGCCGAGCGCGGCATCGAAGCCTTTATCCCCGAGCGGGTCTTTACTACCGACAATGCTGCAATGGTGGCCACGGCGGGCTATTTCAAATATCTCCGGGCCGACTTCTGCCCATATACCGCAGTCCCCTACGCCCGCGTCTCAGTCTGAAGCGCCGGATGAGGGATACATAGAGAAATTGTTGAAAAAAGGAGCGGAGATTATTGCGATAATTCGGTCTTTTTTGCTTACCTTTGCCACTCAAATAACCAATCAACCCCTCAACAACGACAATGGATATTCAAGGCAAAATAGTCCGTGACCTGGGCGAGACTTCAGGCACATCCCGCGCCGGCAATAACTGGAAGAAGCACGAGTATGTGCTTGAGACTCACGATACTTATCCCAAGCAAATTGCCTTCAACCTATTTGGTGAACGCGCCGACCAATATATCTGCAACGTAGGCGACGAAGTGGTCCTCAGCTTCGACATCAACTCCCGCGAGTTTAACGGCCGGTGGTATACCGACATCTCCGGATGGAAAGTAGAGCGTGTAACCAACACCCCTGCTACAGCTCCTGCAGGCGTTGCTCCCGGCGCACCCGTTGCGCCCGCTCCCGCCCCCGCCCCCGCAGCCGATCCCTTCGGTGCTCCTGCCGGCGGCAACGATGATCTCCCCTTCTGATCGTCACACTACCCCTCCATCACCCTCTCACAACGGAAGCCCTCCTCCTGAGCCCCATCGGGCTATGCCGGCGGCGCTTCCGTTGCTCATTTCCCCTCCCCCCGCTCCCAACCATTACCATGAAAACGACTCTTTCCCTTCTCGCCGCGCTCTGCATAGCACTCGCTCCCCTCAGAGCCGGAGCTCAGGAGACCTCGGCCTATATCCCCTCGGCCGAAAACCTCGCGGCCCGCGAGCAGTTTCGCAACGCCGGTCTTGGCATCTTTATCCACTGGGGCATCTACTCGATGTTTGGCCAGGGCGAATGGTATCTCAATGCCGGAGCCGACCATAAGGAGTATGCCAAGGCAGCGCGAGGATTTTATCCCGCCCATTTCGATGCCGCCGAGTGGGTCAAGGCCTTCAAGGATGCCGGCGCGAGATATGTTACCTTCACCTCGCGCCACCACGACGGCTTCTCGATGTGGGACACCGACCAATCGGATTATAACATAGTGGATGCCACCCCCTTTGGACGCGACATCATCAAAGAGCTCGCCGACGAATGTCATCGTCAGGGTCTCCCGCTCCACCTTTATTACTCCCATATCGACTGGACTCGGGAAGACTACCCTTGGGGACGCACCGGCCACAAGACAGGCCGCGACTCCACCCGTGCCGATTGGCCTCACTACTATGATTTTATGAACCGCCAGCTCACTGAGCTCCTCACCAACTACGGACCCATCGGAGCCATATGGTTTGACGGCAAATGGGATCAGGACCAAAATCCAGGCTTCGACTGGCAGCTCCCCGAGCAATATGCCCTCATCCACTCGCTCCAGCCCGCCTGCCTCATCGGCAACAACCATCACGAGACACCCTATCCCGGCGAGGATATCCAGATTTTCGAGCGCGACCTCCCCGGCGAAAACAATGCCGGCCTTTCGGGTCAGAGTGTAGCCGACAATCTCCCCCTCGAGACCTGCCAGACGATGAACGGCATGTGGGGCTACAAGATCATGGACCAGAACTATAAGAGCCCACGGGAGCTTATCCACCTGATGGTTGGCGCCGCCGGCAAGGGCGCCAATCTCCTGCTCAACATAGGCCCGCAACCCTCCGGCGAGCTCCCCGCCGCTGCCCTTGAGCGTCTCAAAGCCATCGGCGACTGGACACGCCAATATGGCCCCTCGTTTTATGATACCGACCGAGGAGATTTCCCCGCTCAGGAGTGGGGCACATCCACCCGTAGGGGCGATACCCTCTTCGTCCATGTCTTTGATCAGACCGTAGGCGAAGTGTCAATCCCCACCGATGCCCGCGTCAAGGAAGCCCGGGCCTTTATCTCAGGCGAGCCCATAGGCTTCACCCGCTCAAAAGACAAGAGCGGCTACACCCTCTCACTTCCACAGCGCCCCGATTCCCTTGCCGATTTTGTCGTAACTCTCGTGGCTCCCCGCAAAAAGAAATGATCACACTCGAAGTTTGCTGCGCCGACATTGAAAGCGTAAGAGCGGCCATTGAGGGCGGCGCCCATCGCATAGAGCTCTGCTCGGCCCTCGAGGTAGGCGGACTCACCCCCTCGGCCGGCCTGATCGACGAGGCCTCCGTCCTCTGCGATAAAGCCGGAGTGGATCTGCATGTATTGGTACGCCCCCGCCCGGGCGATTACCTCTATTCCCGCCATGAACTTGCGGCAATGGAGCGAGATATTGAGCTCGCGGCCATGAGGAATGTCAAGGCGGTGGTGACTGGCGCCCTGAGCCGCGACGGCGACATCGACCGTGAGGCAACCCTCAGGCTCTCCTCAAGAGCCCGCGAGCATGGGGCGGGCGTAACATTTCATCGCGCATTTGATCTCTGCCGCAACCCCTTCGATGCCCTCAGGGTCATTGCCGATATGGGCATCAGCCGCATCCTCACCTCGGGACAAGCCCCCTCGGCCTCCGAAGGCGCGCCCCTCATCGCCGAGCTCGTTGGGCGAGCTCCGGCCGGACTGACCATCCTTGCAGGAGCCGGCATCACATCGGCCAACGTAGCACAGCTCATTGCTGCCACCGGAGTCACCGAGGTCCATGCCTCAGCCAAGCGCCGGGTGGCGTCGGCCATGACTTATCGCCATGAGGGAATATCTATGGGGGCTTCCGGAGCTGACGAATATTCGCGTTTCGTCACCGATCCTGCAGAAGTAGCAGCCATCATCGCCTCTTGCCGGTAACATCCTCCCCCTCCCCTTCAATACTAATGTTGAGGCGGCAGAAGCGTCCCGTAAATGGGGACTTCTGCCGCCTGTCGTTCATGGTTAAGATAGTATAGGGGGAAGAGGCGCCCGGAAGCGCCGCAATGTTAGGGAGAGATTATTTCAGATTGGGATTGATCTCGCCCCACTTGTCGATGGGGGGAATGATGCCCAAAGAGATGACCTCGTCGCGGAGGGTGCAGAGGTGGTGATAGCTCTGGTCGAGCTCCTTGTGTTCCTCGGGGGTGCCTTTGACGGGCTTTACGGTCACGCCGTTGGCATCTACGGTGGTCTCCATGGCCATCATGATGTGGTTATACTCGCCATTGTTGACATAAGTGCCTACGGGCCATGAGAAGGGCTTGCCACCCATGGCTGCGGCAATCATCTCAATGGAGAGATAAGCCGGGCTCTGGAAAGATGAGCGTCCGCGGAGGTCGATGATGGCCTTGCCGCCCCGGATGACGCGCTGCTTCATCTCCTCCCATTCCTGCTCGGGGAGGGCTTTGGTGCCGATAATCTGGGAGAGGGGCTGGCCGGCCACAGTGGTGGTGGAGGCAAATACAGCCATCTGCTCGCCGTGGCCGCCATAGGTGCGGGAATTGACAATCTCGTCGGCGGGGATATGGAAATATTTGGCGAGCTCATTGCGCAGACGGGTGGAGTCGAGAGCGGCGAGGGTCGACACCTGCGAGGGCTTGAGGCCTGAATAGATGAGTGTCACCAGACCGGTGATATCGGCGGGATTGAAGATCACCACTACATGTTTCACGTCGGGGCAATAAGCCTTGATATCTTTACCGAGCTGCTCGGCAATCTCTGAATTGCCGCGGAGGAGGTCTTCACGTGTCATGCCGGCCTTGCGGGCGGCGCCGCCTGAAGAAACTATATATTTGGCGTCTTTGAAAGCGGTGGCCACATCGGAGGTGGCGGTGAAGTTGATGCCCTGGAAGCCACACTGACGCATCTCCTCGGCCACTCCCTCAAGACCGGGAGCGTAAGTATCGAAGAGGCAGATGTTGGGGGTGAGGCGCATCATGGCAGCTGTCTGGGCCATGTTGGAGCCAATCATGCCGGCGGCGCCGACGATGACGAGCTTATCATCTGTAAGGAAATCCATATTGGAATAGGGTTATGAGGTTAGAGGCCTGCGGGCCTTTGGTGATATAACGTTTCAGAGTGGGCTATGGTTTCAAAAAAGTGGCCATCCACGCCGGTGCCCGGTGGCGGGGCATGGCGTGGATGGCAATATCTTCGGTGTCGTCGGTCGCTCGGTCACGACTCGATAACCCGGCGGATGGAGATGAAGCGGCGGGAATAGTAGCCGCCATCGGGATAAGTGTCGATGCGAACACCGCGCGAAGTGGCGGCATGGATAAACTTCACGGAGCCGGAAGCAGGATCGGAAGAGACGACGATGCCGACATGGCCCACGGTCTTACCGGCACGCGAGCCGGAGAAGAAAACGAGGTCGCCGGGGCGGGCGTCGGTGATCGCCACTTTCTCGCCCTGAGTGGCCTGATCGCGGCTGGATGAGCCGAGAGCGAGGTCAAAATTGCGGAATACGTAGCTTGTGAAACCGGAGCAATCAAAGGCCGACGGGCCTTTAGCTCCTCTGCGGTAGCGAGTACCGAGAAATGTCTTTGCGTAGTCGACGATATTGAATTCGAGGTCTTCAGCGCCGGAGATAAAGCCGAGATCATCAACGGGAGCGCCTAAAAGCTCTGCGAGCGAGGGCATATAGATATCATCGGCTTCAAGATCTAATTCGGCGGAGGTCATCTCATAGTCGGGGGCAATGGGCGAGAGAGTCTTGTTGGGCTCTGCCTCGGTGGGCATCCCTGCCATCAGGGCTATGATTGCTGAGCAAAACCAGGTCTTTATGGTCATGATTGATAGAAGCGATAGATAGAAAATGAAAGAGGAAACGACGGGAAAAAATTCCTCTTGGATTGACACTGCAAAATTAAGGATTTTAACTTAAATAGCAGCGTCCTCAAGTGTTAACAAATCACAATTTTAGTTTAATATTCTCGCGATTTTTAACAATCTGCCTATGCTCTATAGGATGACTCTCCTCCGCGGATGCTCCTCCGCCGGGCTTCAGCAATGACAACCGCAGGCCTCGGCCGCCGGCGGATTATTGAGCCGGAGGCGTAACCGGGTCCCAGCGGTAGAGCTTATCAGAGGGGCGCACCTTGCAGGGGACCGCGATGGAGAAGCTATCACCCTTGATGGCTTTAGCTACCGGGAGATCGCCCACTCTTATCTCGCCTACGGTGACGGTCACGGCGCCGGTCGTAGGGCCGATGATGACTATCTCGTCGCCCTGACAGAGCTCCCCCGCCTCCATCTTGAACTCTGCCACGCCGATTCGGGGGAAATAGCGCACTCCGCGGGCGGCATATTGCTTGATACGCGTGGCGCTCGACCCATATTTCTTTGACCATTCGCCCAGGCGCTGACCCAGATAATATCCATCCCAGAAACCCCGGTTAAACACCTTGGATAGCTCGCGGCCCGAGGCCTCGGCCATCTCAGGGGTGAATGTGCCGGATGCTATTGCGCGGAGGGCACGGTCGTAGGCGCCCACGACGGTTGAGACATATTCGGCGCCGCGCGCACGCCCCTCGATCTTAAACACCCTTACGCCGGCCTCCACCATGCGGTCAAGGAAGTCGAGGGTCTTGAGGTCTTTGGGCGACATGATATATTTATTATCTATCTCGAGCTCGGCCCCTGTCTCGAGATCGGTCACGCGGTAGCTCCGGCGGCAAATCTGGCCGCAGGCTCCTCGATTGGCCGAGCGGTTCATTTCGTGGAGACTCATGTAGCACTTTCCGGAGACAGCCATACACAGAGCACCATGGCAAAACATTTCAATCTTGACCGGCTCGCCCTTGGGCCCGAGGATAGGCTCTTCATTGATGGCCCGGTAGATATGCTCCACCCGGTCGAGCGAGAGCTCGCGGGCAAGCACCACCGTGTCGGCCCATCGGGCATAAAATCTGAGCGCCTCTACGTTGGTGACGTTGAGCTGAGTGGAGATATGGACTTCGAGGCCGCGGGCACGGGCGCGGAGGATGGCCGCCATGTCGGAGGCAATTATGGCTGTGACTCCGGCTTCAGCGGCAGCATCGAGTATCTCGTCGAGCCGGTCCATCTCGGTGTCGTAGATGACGGTATTGACCGTAAGATAAGTCCTGACAGAGGCCTCCGTGGCGGTGGCCACTATCTGACGGAGGTCGTCGAGGGTGAAGTTGGCGGCGGAACCGGAGCGCATATTGAGCCCCTCCACGCCGAAATACACGGCATCGGCGCCGGCAGCGATAGCGGCGGCGAGCGACTCGTAGCTCCCCACCGGGGCCATCAGTTCAAAATCGTTGCGTGTCATAGCAAAAATCATTCAGAATGAGAGAGTAAGAGCGCAACCCGCTCCGCCATCCCAGGCCAGTGGGACGAAGGCCAAAGCGGGCGCAGACGCGGGCTTGGGGTCAAGACGCAGAAGGCGCCGCTCAAAGGGTATCAGCCAGGCTGACAGGCGCGCCGAGAGGATGCCTATTCCGGCGCCGGCAATGCAATCGGAGAGATAGTGGTGGCCGCCTGATATACGCATCGCGGCCACTCCCGAGGCCACGACATAGGCCACTGCTCCGAGACCATCGCCATAAATCATGCGGGTCAGCTCGGCCCCGGCAAAAGCCGTGGCGGAGTGGCCCGAGGGGAATGAATGGCGGTCGACGTGGTTGGGTCTCGTGCGGTGGGCAATCCGTTTCACGGGTTGGGTGATAGCCTCGAGAATAATAAACGACGATGCTGCAAGAAGAGCGCGGTCGACAATGGCAACCTTAGGCTGTGCACCGATATATTCGGCTCCGAGGAAGCCGGCATAGGGGAGATATTGAAGATAATCGGCCACTCTGAGAGCACGGCCTGCGTCTAACCAGTCGCTCACACGGCAGTCAACATCACGCTCCCACAAGTTGACCGATGCGGCTACGGAGCCTCCGGCAATGAGCGCAACCGGGAGGATAAGCTCTTTCGCCTCAGGCTTCCACATAGCCTCTTCTGCCGCAGAGTCGCCGGCAGAGGCCGCGGCGAGGGAGTCAGGGCTTTCGGCTCTGACCGGAATGTAGGCGGCAATAAGAGCCATCAGGGAAGCAAAGAAGCAGCGATGCAGCCACATAGAGGAGATGTCAGCGATTAAAATACCAGGGATGGTCTTGGATGCGGACGGCTCCGGGGAGCTCACGTCCCGGCAGGGCAATTCTTACGGCACGCTTCACCGGACGGGGTAAATAGCGGACCGACCCGGGGTCAAATGAATTGACGCGGACACGGCCCGAGGAATGGACATAGAGCCCGGCGCCGTCGTAGATGCCGACATGGGTGATGCGGTCGCTCTCAGGCTCATCTTCAGGGGAGAAGAAGAGTAGGTCGGCGGGCTGGAGGAGATGGGGCGTGGTAAAATCCACGGCTATGCCGCATTTAGCTTGGTCGGAAGCATTGCGGGGCAGGATGAGGGCCGAAGCGAGGAAAGCGGTCTTGACCAATCCGGAGCAGTCGACTCCCTTGGTGGTGGTGCCACCCCAGAGATAAGGCACGCCCATGAGGGCGTAAGCTGCCGAGAGGATAGCCTGAGGGTTATAGACCGTGGTGACCCATTGGTCAAAGGGCTCTACCTTTGACGCATCAACAAATCCGGCGCGGCCGTCGGGGAGACTCACTGCCGTGAAGCGGGCGCCCGGCTCGGGAGCGTCACCCTCGAGGATGGAGCCAAGGACAAGGTCGGTGACGATATTGTCGGGGACATATCCGGCCAGGGTGTCGGCGATAGCGTGGGTCTCGGTCATGGAGGTTACCACGATGCGCGGAGCGCTCTGCCAGCGCTCCATCATATCGGGGCTGAGGAGAGCAACCGAGGGCCTGTCGACCCAGGCCTGATAGCCATCGGGGAGCTCAACCTGAAGCCACTGACCTCCGGCTTCGATAATCTTCACGGGAGTGCCGAAAGAAGCCTGAGTGGCCAGCTCGGCGCTCTGGGCCGGCTGGCTGCGGAAATTGGCGGCCGAGAGGTTGACAAGGCCGAAGGCGGGGGTGGCTCCGGGCTCTTCAGCCCGGGCCACTCCCGCCGTCAGCAATATGGTCAGGATGATGAAAGCGAGCCTCATTACTTGCCGGAGAGGCGCTTGATCACGGCCTTGATCTTGTCAGCGAGAAGATCGGCCTCGGCCATGGTAGCCGCCTCGGAATAGATGCGGATGATGGGCTCGGTGTTGGACTTGCGCAGGTGAACCCACGAGTCGGCGAAGTCGATCTTCACACCGTCGATATCGGTGATCTTCTCGGAGGCAAATTCCTCCTTGACGGCAGCGAGGATGGCATCGACGTCGATATCGGGGGTGAGCTCAATCTTGTTTTTGGCGATGGAGTAGGCGGGATAGGTGGCCTTGAGCTCAGTCATCTTCTTGCCGCTCTTGGCAAGGAGGGTGAGGAAGAGAGCCACACCCACGAGGGCATCGCGGCCATAATGGGCCTCGGGATAGATGACACCGC
>CAZAUV010000086.1:0-10071 GCA_964488335.1 uncultured Bacteroides sp. | reverse complement strand
AATGGATTGAGAGAACCGGAGCAATAGGATTGGTAGTCAAGAAAGGGCGTTACGGCGGGACTTATGCCCACAAGGACATAGCATTTGAATTTGGATCTGCGATAAGTGTGCCGTTCAAACTCTATTTGATAGAGGAGTTTCAGCGGCTCAAGGCGGAAGAACAGCGGTTGATCGGTTGGTCGGCGAAGCGTGAGTTGTCGAAAATCAACTACCGCATACACACCGATGCCATCAAGCAGAACCTAATCCCGGCTGAGGTCACTAAATCACAGGCGAGTATCATATATGCCAATGAAGCCGATGTGTTGAATGTCGCAATGTTCGGTATGACCGCAAAACAGTGGCGCGAGGCTAATCCTGACCTGAAAGGCAATGTCCGCGACTATGCCTCTGTCAACGAACTTATCTGCCTATCAAATATGGAAAGTCTAAATGCCGTATTCATCGAGCAGGGCTTACCCCAATCAGAGCGCCTTATCAAACTCAACCAAATAGCCATCCATCAGATGAGCGTCTTGGAGAATAGCGATAACGGACGAAATTTATTGAAAGACTAATAAAAAACTGATTACAAAATTTTTGTTTACTATTTCTCATGGGAATGTTTGAAATCGGTCCGCGTGACGAAATAAAACAAATTTACAATAAACCGGCTAATAGAAAATTGAAATGCGGTGCAGTCATAGCTATTTCGATTACTGTAGCCCTATTGCTGGTTGTGGTGATTTGGAAGGGACAACTTTCTTATCAAAATTTATTGCTTATACAAGGAGGAGCGGGGCTATTTGCCATTATTTTCGCTATTCTTTATGGAGCGCTCATATATCGAGTTAATCGTGAATATATCAGTAAAAGGTGATAAATAACGGGGGGGTCACTTTACTACGATCTCGATTGTCTTCTCCAGGCCGGCGTTGTCACAGACCGTCAGCCGGTGGATGCCGGTCGAGGGGGATATCCTGACCTGATGGATATCCTTTGTCGCCCCGACACAGGTGTTGTCAAGATGCCAGAATAATTCGGCTCCCGGATTAGAGTGAGCCACCTTGCAGATCAATTGCGCCTCCTTGCCGTCGGCCCTCCGGGGAAGTGACACCACAGCGCCATCGGCCGGATATATGAATTTAAGGCCTGACTCGGAGTCGTGGAGATTAGCTGGAGCCTCGATATAGTCGGCATGGGTCAGGGTGTAATAATACTTCTGAACGGGAGGCAACTGAAAAAACGACTTCATCACGAAGGGCTCTGAAGCATCGGCCACGCGGCGCATTCCGTCGGTCGACACCGGTATCTCGATGCAATATTGACACTCCCCGCTTTTCATCCCGCGGGGGGATATGTGTTCCGTCAGGGTGTCCTTACAATACTTGCCGGCCCTCTGACCGGAATGGACACAGACCTTCGCCTCCAATCCCCGGGGCACGTCAAACCAGTCGCACGAAGGGAGGAGATTGAATATGTCAAACATTACGGGTCCGGCAGTCCTCGCTCCCGTAAGGTCGGCCACCCCCTTCCCGTCAGCATTCCCGGCCCATACTCCGACAACATACCGGGGTGTGACGCCTATTGCCCAGCCATCGCGTGAGCCATAGCTTGTCCCGGTCTTCCAGGCAATGTTCTGAACCGAGCCGGCCCGGCTCCAGTCAAGCCGGTCAGGGCGGTTTACGTCTCTCATTGCATCAAGCATTGAATAGATAGCAGTGCTGTCGTTAAGGGGAAAATCCTTGTCATACTTCGCCAGGCGGGCATAGCACCTGACGACATCCTTAAGTGTAACCTCCGCGCCGCCCAGGATGAGGGATAATCCATATCTGTCAGGCGACATGGAGATGCTGCTCAGCCCGCATTTCTGTAGGAGCGCGGCGAAGCGCGACACGCCATATTCCTTAAGCAACCATACGGCAGGGACATTGAGCGACAGCGACAACGCGCTCCGTGCACTGACCACACCGGAATAATCGCCATCGAAATTCTTAGGCACGAAGCCGCCGAAGTCGGTCGGGATATCCGGGAGAATGGTATTACCCAGTATCACACCTTCCTGGATAGCAGCGCAGTAGAGCAACGGCTTCAATATGCTGCCCGAGGAGCGGGGCGCTCCGGCTATATCTACCCACCGGCCTGTCCGCTCCGCTGCCATATCGGCATTGCCGCAATAAGCGACTATCTCATCCGATGCCACTTCCATGACTACGGCCGAGAGGTCATTTATCCCTGAAAGCGACAGGTCGCTCCTCCAGTGAGCGCACAATGTCTCCAACCGCTCTTGCAGCGAGATATCAATTGATGTCCTTACATGTCGGCCATGATATTCCCTATTGAGATTTTCGACATAGTGGGGAGCAATCTGCGGCATACTGTAAGGCCGGCCTATGAGGGGTTCATCCACAGCAAGCTCATATTCATCGGCCGTCAGCTCATGCTTTTCATAAAGCCTTCGGAGCAGACGGTTTCGCTTGGCGAGAAGGCTGTCGCGGTTCTTAGACAGATGGATTGACGACGGCGCATTCTGAAGGACGGCGAGAGTAGCGGCCTCGGCCCACGACATCTCATTGCCGTCATTTCCCAGATAGCGCCAGACAGCCGCCTCTATCCCGACCACATTGCCGCCAAAGGGAGCATGGGCCGCATACATCCTGAGAATTTCATCCTTGGAATACCTGACCTCGAGACGGGTGGCCATGAACATCTCGATAATTTTTTCTGGGATATTCCTTTTGCCTCGACGATGGAGACGGATGGTCTGCATGGTGATGGTGCTTCCGCCGCTCACAACACGTCGGCTGGAGAGATTTTGCCATAACGCACGTCCTATGCTTCGCAGACTGATACCGCAGTGGGAATAATACGTCCGGTCTTCATACTCAATCAGGGCTTTCACAAACTTCTCGGGCAGAGTGTCGGAGGGCGGGAAGCGCCACTGCCCGTCATCGGCAATCCTTGCCCCGAGAAGCTCCCCGTTTTTTGCCGTTACAACCGTTGAATATGGCGTGTTATCAAACATCCTCGACGGGAGGCACGAGAGCCATATCAGCAGGATTATTCCCGCTGATATGACCATCGATATCACTGTCTTCTTTCTTCTCATTGCCTGACAGATACTCTTGCGGCAGCCGTCGTTGCCCGGCATCCCGGATCATACATATCCTCACACACAGCGGGCGGCAGCATATAACAACCCGGATAGACGGCCCGCAGCCGTATCCTTATGGTCTTGGTCTCGCCCTTCTTAAGCCCGAAATAGAGATTATAGGAGCTATCCCTGATGTCGCAGTGGTCAGCGGCGGCTTCTCCGGGGTGTCCGCTGAGCCTGTCGTTATAAATTTCCCAGCCCGACGGGATGGCATATGTCAGGGCCATATTCCCGACATCATGGCCGACACCGGAGACCGTCACCACGGCATAAAACTCAGTGTCTTGTATGAGCCTGACGATATTCACCGGGGCCCCTTTCACGTCGCAATATCTGACGCTGATCCTCGCCCCACGGGCATACGCCGGCACAGTCTTATCCGGCGACGGGCGGAAGGACGTCATCAGTGAGAGCTCCACGGAGCCCTTGCCATTAAGGTTGGTGACCGTTACAGTCCCTGCCTTGCTGTCGAGTAAGACATCCTTCACGCCCGTAAACCCTGCGACAGACACCGGTGTCTTGCCCGGCTGGGCAATCCTGACGGAATTTAGGCCGCTGCCCATCATATCCTTCAGGTGGCTCAAAGCGATGGTGGCAAAGGCCACGTCTTGAGTGATATAACCCTTGGTGACGCATGTCGAGGTCACCCTGCGGGCAAGCCTCAAGGCTTCTGAAGTCTGCCCTGACAATATGTAGGCCTCCAATGCGATGGCATCGTCGCGGACGGCTGAAGCAAACCTATCTCCTGCTGAGGTCTGTTCCGTCCGGGCGGCGCGCTCGATGAGACCGGCAGCCACATCCTTACGACCGGCCTCGGCATAGGCCGCCGCCAGGCATAAGGCCGCGGTGTGGGAGAGGCGTTTGGATTCCCGCAGTCTGTTCATGGCTGCTGTCTGCGGAGCCGCGGCCACGGCCAGAGAGTAGAGCCTGAAGGCCTGCGTCAGATCGGTATCGGGCGAATACTTATAATCCCTCGCCTTGGTCTCCTGATAGTTGAGCCATTTTTCAAGACAGCCCTTGTCTATCCTGAACCCCTGGCGGGAGGCTTCGGCAAGGACGAGCCCGGCCATTGACGTCACCCACTCATCCTCTGTCTGCTGACCGGGCCAGTAGACAAAACCTCCTCCGGTCATCTGCCGCGACTGCAACGCCTTAACGAGCCCGGGCAATTCCCTTTCACACCCGGTCCTCTCTTCCGCCTCGAGAAATTGCCGTCCATACAACATAAACAGCGCTTTTGACGAAAGCTGCTCCGAGCAGAGATGAGGATAATGCTCCATAAACAGAGCCACCCCGCTGAAATTCAGCACCGGCATGGCCGAGGCCTGAAGTCTCACGCTGTCAACCTCCTGAGATGACCACGAGAAATCGGCCGTCTCGTTTGCTGCCAATCTCTTCTCCATACTCCTGATTACTACGGGCATCGGATTGGCGACGTCGATGAAGGTGGTGTCCTTGGAGATATGGCCGTGGGCAGATGCCGTAAGGATAATTCTTGCCTGCCCCTCATTTGAGCTGCCGCAGATGAGCTTGAAATCTGTAAGCTGCTCTCCGGGGCTGTTGAAACGGAGCCGGCGCGACTTCACACCCCCGATCTGTGCGGGCCGCGCGACTTCGATATTTACATCGACATCCTTAATCCCGGGCTCCATGGCAAAGATATTGACCGGGACAATCACGGTGTCGCCGCTTGCGAGAGTCCGGGGTAAGGAAGCGAGCAACATGACGGGCGACGTCACTTTGACGGTCTTGTCAGCGTTGCCATAACAACCGTCGTGGGCTCCGACCACCATGACACGCACCGAGCCAACATAATTGGGCAACGTGATTTTATGGACGTTTGAGCCCCCCTTTACCGTAAAAGGCCCGATGAATTTCACAGCCGGATTGAAGCGCTTCTCCTTACCGGCCGACTTGCGGAGGGCCTCGTCACCGCCTACGCTCACTATCGAGCGGAAATCAGACCCAAACGCGCCGATGACTTCGTCATACATGTCCCACGTCGCGATGCCCAGTGCTTCCTTCTGATTCATTGCATTCCAGGGGCGGGGAGTCTTGAAATCGGTTATGTCGAGCAACCCTTCGTCGACAATGGCGAGGGTATATGTCATCGGCTTATTGTCTTTCTCCCTTATCCTGACATTAAATTGTTGCTGCGGATGGAGCTCTTCAGGCATCTCTATGACTGGGTGGAGAATCGATTGAGAGTCGATGACCTTGACCGACTGCACACCAAACAGCCTTATCGGCGTATCGAAATCAGTATCTTTATGCGGTCGGAGCATAGTAGCCGTAACATAGAAGTTTGGTGCCATACTCCTGTCGATCACCACCGGAAAGCGGGTCTCCTTATCGGCCGACAGCGACACCCACTGGCGTTTCAGGACCTGAGATCCGTTTTCAAAAGACAGAAGCACCCGACCGCCCTTGCATGCGGGGAGGAACACGTAGGCCGTTTCGCCCGCTTCATATTGAGGCTTATCAAGGGTAAACGACAGTTCGGTGCTTCCCGACGCCCCTGCTTTGTTGCTCCGGCCTCGCCATTCGGGCCAGTCCACCGAGAAGACTCCTCCGGTAGCATGACCGCCCTTGACGTCCCTGACAAGAATCAGATACTTGCCCCAGTCGGGATAATCTACACGGAAAGGAATTGCGGCCACACCGTCGGCTACCGTGACGGCTCCCGAGGCAATGACATCGGCTGAAGAGCTCCCGACATATCGGCTGAGATCATTTGGGCCGCCTTCCCACCACCAGTTCCAGTCAAGCCTGTAGATCTTATACTCCAGCTCACGGCTCTTCATCCTTGCGCCTACCTGATTCAGGGCCACTACCGGGAAGTTGAGTTCCCTGTCTGTCTCATAGTCTTTTTTTGACAGATCTATACCTATATATACCCCGAATGGAGAGAAGGGCACAGTCTTGGAGACTATGCTTACATCGCCGCCGGGCTCCGCTACCTTGGCAGTGATATTGGCCAGTAACATGCCGGGCGAGTTGGCATCGGCGCCGATGACGCAGTCGCGTGTGATGGCGCCGAGGCTGTCGGTCACGCCTGCATAGAGCTCCTTCTGCGACGATGTGTATGTCACCAGCGGATTTTTGAATGAATAATTCTTATAGCCCTCAAAAGGATTGGCATCAGTGAAGAGGGTCATCTCCACTGACGACGACATATTCCTGGCCACAGGCCCGGTGAGCCACCGGGCGCCCAGGCCTATCGCAGTCTCGGAATTGGCCTGGATAAACGCCGGAGCCGATATATCGATCTTCAGCCGGTTGGGTCTGATGGTCTCGATCCTTACAGGATGGTGAAACGTCTCGTTTCCTACCTTGAATTGGGCACGCCACAATCCTGTCGGGGCGTTTTCTGCAGTAGAGGCGTGGAAGACATAGACCCCGTCGGTCCCCTTATCGAGGGTCTGACGGTCATATAACTGTTCGGCGGGGGTATACAGCTCCATTACGACAGGATGGTTTGAGGGCATAGTCTTACCCCTATCCTCGACAATAAGGGTAAGATGGATATCGTCTCCCGGGCGCCACACGCCGCGCTCCCCGTAGGTAAAACCCTTGATGCCGGCGGTGAGGGTCCGTCCCGACACGTCAAACCGGCTCGTCGACAGCTCCCGGCCTGATGTCACCCTGAGATAGGTGGTGCTCAGGCCGTCGGTCGCCGTTACCATAAAGGGAGTACCATCCACTATGAAATCGGCAAATCCCCTTTCGTCGGTCGTTGCGCTTCCGATTTTCTGTAATTGGAAATTATATGCGGTCACCCCTATGCCCCCTGCCGGCTGAGCTGTCATTATATCGTTGACCACCGCCCTTATCTTATGGTCGTCGCCGCGCTTTACTATCAATCCGAGATTGGAGGCCACCAGATTGATCTCCGGCATGCGGTCATTTGAATCAACCATATAATAGGAATCCTTTGACGGGTCGTTTATCTCATTCCAATTATACTTTGACCAATCATGATCCGGAGCATCACGATATATGTATGACCGGTCGCGGTTCCAGATCTTAATGTCCCTCTCTGTAACGCCCGTTATCTCCTCAAAATCATCCGGCTGATTTCGGTCATACAGCGAGTAGGCCTTGCGGAAGGTGAGGCGGATATTATAGACCGCTCCTCTTTCCTTGGCAAACAGATTTTTCAGGTCAATTGAAAAATTCTGCCACTGATGAAGATCCAATGATTTATCTTTATCCAGTCTTACGGTCCGGTGATATACCAGGCGGCCAAATCTTCGGAGCTCGGAATATGAGTCGCCAAGGTTGCTTTCCTGAAGGAATGACAATACGTTAGCCGGAAATATCTTTGCGACCTCAACATCAACGGCCGCGAGATTTACGGCTCTGAAGGGCAACTTGAGATTGCCATCATCCGGCAATATGTTTCCGTCAAACGGTATTTCTATGGCCGGAGCTATTACTTCCTGCGCGAAATGTCGCTCGATTTCCTGATCGAGGCTCCTGCCGTCGCTGTTTTTCAGCAAGTCAGATATTCTCAATGTCAGATCCTTTATCCCGTTTGAAGGATAATAGACTTTCACATTGGTGCCTGCGCGCTCTATGCGTATATCCGGCAGATTGTCAATCGTCAGCAGCCCATCCGGTTCCTGCATCGATGATAGCGGAGAGCTGAACTCCAGATCAATATAGGGCACCGCGGCCTCGATACGCTCGGCATGAAGCAGCGTGAAATCCGATACCGACGGCACCGTCACCTCGCAGTCTTCTCCTGAAAAGCCGCCTAAAGGATTGATAGCCAGCCTGAGGGTCCTGTCTTTTGACTGCCTTTTTATTCCTGCAACCTTAAATCCGCGACTGCAGCCCTCTGCCCTGGGGTCCATCACTATCGCTGCGCCGGGATAGTCGCAGATGATGAAAGCGCTGTCGCCGCTGATGCTGTCGCCGGCCGACACATTATATACCAGTCGCCCCCTGACTGTCATATATGCGATGTTGTCAGGATCGGCCACGGCTCTGACATCCTCAAATCTCACCACTCTCTTGTCAACGAAGAAGTCAAACTCAAAATCAGCCAGAGAGTCAATCCCGGTGACGGCTCTCATATCAACGCTACATTCATAGCGGCGCCCCTCCTTCATACTCTCCCCGGGGATAAAGTCGATGAAACGTCGGTCGGCGGAGTAGACCGCAGTGCCCTTTATCCCGGGGGTGAACCGGATGGCCTTATCGGCGGGGCGGGTCGTGTCGATATGAGCCTTCGTCAGGTCGGTCAGCTCGATGCGTATCTTGGAATCGCGATCGATATGGGCCGGAGTGTAGGCAGCGATCCAGCGGGCCGCCTCGTCGGCTGTCATAGTCCCCGGCTTGCAGGAGATGAAGATGGCCGGGATGCAACAAACAAGCACAAAGCATGAGAGGGAAAACGCCATTAATCGTTTTCGGAGGTCAGTAAAATGTGATGACATTTCGGGATAATGTTGTAAAACGGTTTTTTGCTTCCCAAAATTAGCGCTAAGAAAAACGCCGGGCCTATCGTTTAGCCCGGCGTTGTATGAAATCATGCCTTTGGTGTATGAAATAGAGTCAGCTCTGCTCCCAGACGATATAACTTACATTGCAGCGTTCCTCTTGCGGTTCAGCGCCGGTCGGGACTCTGTCGCCTCTGTCATCGACATAGAAGCCATGGGAAGATGAGCCGACGAGATAAATTGCATTGCGCACTCCCATATCTATCAACGCCTGAGAGAAATCGTGAAAGGTCAGTTTTCCCTTGCTCATCACCACGCATATCTTGCCGTCAAGCTCGGCCAAAGCCTTGCGGACAGCCTTCCCTTTAGGCTTGTTCTCTACCAATTGACCGCCGACCACCAGCGGATATTGCCTGAAGAAAAACCCTCCATGAGTCAGTGCCTGCTCAAGCATCGGAGTTGCGTCAGCGGTCCCTATCGTGATTTCGTCGTCGATTATGGAGCAGAAGCCCGCCTTGGCCTCCCCCTTGCTCAGCAGCTCCCCCTCAAGAACAAAAGTCCCGGCAATCTGACCATTGTCTCTTCTTATATCAGCCGCCTGAGTGGCTAATGCTATGGCCGCATCGTTGAGCTTGTCAATACCGATGACCAGGCGCGGACGAAGATTTTTAGGCCAATATATCTTCAGGCCCTTTCCATCGATTACCGTATCGACAGCCACTACCATGCCCCTCTCTTCCTCCACCGGTTCGTTTGGCTTGATGATTGCGTGAGCGGCGGCTTGCGCCTCTTCATCTACCATAGGCTTAACGGCAACTTCGGTATCGTCATCGGCATCGGCATCATACCCGCTCCATATTGCGAAGAAAGCCGCCGCCGCTGCTACGACAGCCGCCGCGATGATCAAGGTCAATCTGACAAATCCTTTTCTCTTGGGTCGCTGCGGTGAATTTGACCGGATGATGCGGATGTCGTCATCGGATATGTCCGTATGATTTTTCATGTTTACTCCTTTTCCAATAGTTCCTTTAGCGCCTTCAGGGCATCCTTTGAAGCAGACACCTCATGCCTGAAACTGCGGCAATCCGACAATATCATTTTCTGCCTCACGGGATGTATCAGTGCGATAAAGTCACGGTTAACGATTAAGCTCTTGCCGATACGGATAAACCTGTTGTCATCCTTGTCAAGCATATCGGCCATGCGCCTCTCTATCTGCCCCAACTGCAACGTCAGGACAAATTTCTCACCGTCTGCCATAGTGATGGCAGAGTAGTTTCCATCGGCGGCGACATACACGACCGACTCCGGCGGCACAATGACTATCTCCGTGGAAGAGGTGAAAATTAGGCGCTTATTCATATCCTTATTTTTTGCAAAGTTACAACAAAAGAGCATATGACAGTTCTATCCCGCCCCCCAATGTATGAAACCACCCCACGGTTCTTTCATTTAACTATTCTTGTGGGAAAGTAATGTAATCCCTATTTT
>CAZAUV010000085.1:0-10754 GCA_964488335.1 uncultured Bacteroides sp. | reverse complement strand
TTAAGATAAATTCCCCACTCTCTTATTATGCGACTGCAAACTTAGAGCTTTTTTCTGTATAAACCCAATGCCGTTGTGGTGAGCCCATCGGCTATATTAATTAATGGATTTCTCTTTACCGGAATATCTCCCTCATGGGCTTCTTCAAGGTGACGATCTCACCTTCTTCTACTATGATATTGGTCAAGACACATTGCAAGGATGGCCGGATGTTTATGAATGGAATAAAGCGGTCTTGAAATTTAAAGGTGCTATTGACATAAAGGAATGTGATACTACAGATATACCTGACGATTTTCAAGACAATGTAATCCGGTTCACTGTGTCTGATAATCCACAGTCAGACAATGGCAATATTGCAAGTGCCTTCTTTCGCCATTTAAGAAATGCTTTCGCTCATTATCGTATTGTTCAATTAAATGGATGGTATGAAATCACGGATTATAATGGCGGGGGAGAGATAACTATGAGAGCGCGTATTAAAGTGGACTTATTACAACAATTCTGCTTTTGCTTCTTCGACCAAAGAGAAACAATCATTAATTCATTTGATAGCTCACCAATAAATCCGTTAAACTATGAGTAAGTTGCCCTTCATGAATGTTTCTGCTCTCTTGCAGAAATTCGTATCGGTATCTGTCTTTTTGTTGTTAAGTAGTATAATTGTTAATGGCCAAAATGTATGGGAATCTTTTGGCACATCATCTTCCCCATGGGGATTATCAAAAGATTTGACATCGTATGGAAACACTACAACAAAGGTTGATATAAGAAATCTGAATTTTCGATCTGAGGAAGAAAAACGCAACAAAGTTTGGCGTTCCGAAGACGCTTGGATAAATCTGACTTCTTATAATGAGACTCCGGTCGATATTGCTTTCAATGTTAGAAATGTGATACCTTCAAATTTGTCAAACATCTACTATCCGGGTGAGAAGTGGTTTTGGAGTGTGGAGATCGATTATACTACAACAACAGGTCAAAATAAATATTTTCGGCTAAACTATTCAACAGAAAAATATTCGAATTCAAGGAATACTTATCAATCATCCTGCACAAATGATAATGGTGTCCAGTCTGATTGGGAAAAGGTAACTTCAATTGATAATAGAAGGTTCCGCATACTATTTGATGATAATCAGATAAAAATTTATAATAACAGAGGAGATAATCTGGCGAAGACAATTTATGGAGTAAAAAAACTGAGATATGTTCAAGTTGGTGCCGGTCCCGGTACCGAGTTGGAAATTACAAATACATCATGTCAAAAGATGACAATTTACGGTCAGTCTTTGCCATATCTCCGGAAAGCGGGAAATTATTTGGAAAATAATAATGCGTCTTCGGCTGCTAACGAAATGACAACAGCGATTAATAAAGGGCTTAAATGTTATGATACTTATTTTATGAGAGGCGTTGCGTATTATATGCAGGGTTTCTATAAATCGGCTATTGAGGATCTTACGTCAGCAATCTCATATTATGCAAGCAATAAAGAGTTGGCGTATTATTACCGAGGTCTGAGCAAGTTGGCTCTTGATGACGACTATGGTATCAATGACTTGAAGAATGGTGGCCAAGACGGGATAGTCTTTCTAAGAGAACATAATCTTATGAATTATACTCCCGGTCAAAAAAAGAAAACAACAACAAAAAAGAGCTCTTCCTCCACGCAACCTAAAAAACCAACATTAAAAAAATAAAATTACCCCAATCACATACCTCATGAGAACAAAGACTCTAAACTTTGTGGTAATTCTGTTGCTCTCAATTATTTCTGTTGCTTGTAAGAAGGATAAGAAACAAATTTTTGAGGATGCTAAACAGGCTACTGTTACCATTTATACTTTTGATGAATACGGAGCACCGGCCGGAAGTGGTTCTGGTTTCTTTATTGATGATAAAGGAACCGGAATAACGAACTATCATGTCCTCCAAAACAGTGTTAAAGCCATAGCCAAAACTGCTGATGAACAAGAATTTGAGATTGATTCAGTTCTCATATCAGACAAGAAGAAAGATATCATTAAGTTTACGCTTAAGAACCCGGAAAACAAAAAGTTCAAATATTTAACTTTCGGAAATGGCGAACTGAATCAAGGTGATGTGGTTTTCAATGTAAGTTCTCCTTTGGGTCTTGATCAAACAGTTTCAGAAGGCATTATATCTGCTATGAGAACAGATTCTCATGGAGATGTTATTCAGATTTCAGCACCTATATCAGAAGGAAGTAGTGGTAGTGCAATTCTTGATAGCAATGGCGACGTTATTGCAGTCTCGACTTTTATTTATAAACGTGGTCAAAACATAAATTTCGGGGTAAAGCTTGATGAAGAAATCCTAAATAATATCACAAATAATGATTTCGATAAAAGCAATAAAAAATTTAATAGTAAGGACAATTATGTAATTATAAATTCCCGTTCCTCAAATAATCCACATATAATATTGCACGCTTTGGAATTTAAGAAAGATGCTACAATTGCCTATATGTCATTTACTAATCTTGATATTTCAGAGGGTGAGAAAACCAATATATGGGTGGAATTAAATAAAGAGGATAATGGTTTTTATCTGTTAGATCAGAATTCTGGCAAAAAGTATTATATAGTATCCAGTACAATAGGTGATAGCCGGGAAAACGGAACAGAAGTGCCGTTAGCATCTTCTTACAGATTTAAGCTCACGTTTCCCCCTGTCAAAACGCCCGGTGATTTAGAGAAAATTGATATCATAGAAGGCAAAAAGAAAAAAGGCTGGAAATTTGAAGATATCAATTTAGCCGACTACCGAACAGCTCTTCTGTATGATGAAGAAAGTTATAATAAGAATTATGGCTATTTATGTATGCATGAGGGCGAACTGGATTACGCTTCAGCAGTCTTCGCATCAATACTTGAGGAGAATCCCGAGGATGAGGAAGCCTTAAATGCAATGGGAATTATTTCTTTAGTCCAAGATAATAATAAAGATGCTTTGGAATTTTTCAGTGAGTCCATTGAGCAGCATCCTAACAGTACCACCGGTCTGAAAAATAGAGCAGCTTACTATGAAATGCAAGGTAATCTGAAGGAGGCTCTTAAAGATTTAAATAAAGTTGTTTCAATAGACGGCAGCAATCCTGACAATTATCTTTTGAGATCGTCTGTGTACGGGAAAATGGAAAATTAGGATTCCGCGATAAAAGATATGAGCAAAGCATTGGAATCGCCTGATTACGCAGAAGATGGAAGAATATATTATCTCCGTGCATGTTTATATGCATTAAGTAAAGAATGGTCGAAAGCGAATGAAGATTTAAGAACGGCATATAAGTATGCTGATGACAAATATCTTGAAAAGTTAATATCGGATTTATATACCGCTATACCATAAATTTAATAAACAAGGGAATAACTCCAATAATATACAACCCGGGTCTTTGACTTGGGTTGTATTCTTTAATGGCACAGGCCGGGAGACAGCTCGGTCATTTAACTATGGTATAGTGCGTCTAAATATTAGATTTGATTTATCCGCTAAGGCTACCTAAATTTGTATAGAGGTATTCTTAAGTGAAGAGAGAAAATGCTTTAACTATCTACTATTCACTAATATTGAAAAATCAAAGCATTTTTGGATTAACGGGGCGGATAGGATTTTGGGGGCGGGATGGGGCTATTGCGGAAAATTTTATCTATTTTTGCAGTTTCCAATGGGGGCGCAAGCTCCTGACTGCCCATGAGACTCTTATCAACTCTTTTAGCCCGACTGCGCGGCTGCCCGATGGCTGTGCTCCCGGTGGCCCTGATCCTGGGGGCGCTGGCGGGAGGATGTGCGTCGATAGGCCACCCCGAGGGGGGGCCAAAGGATGAGCTTCCTCCGGTATTTGTCGGCGCCACTCCACCCGACGGGGCTCTCAATGTCACGACCAAGCGTTTCCGCCTCCACTTCGATGAGAATATCCAGCTCAAGGATATCCAGAACAATATCATCGTATCGCCGGCGCAGAAGCGTATGCCGAAGTTTAACGGCAACGGCCACGTGGTGACGGTGGAGCTCGATGATTCGCTGCGCGACTCCACTACATATACCTTTGACTTCGGCAGCGCCATAGTTGACCTCAACGAGGGGAATATCCTCGACGGTTTTGCCTATGCCTTCTCCACCGGCCCGACTATCGACACTCTGGCGATTTCGGGAATGGTGTTTGAGGCGGCCAATCTCGAGCCGGCCCAGGCTATGCTCGTGGGCGCCTACAAGGCCGATGTCCCCGACTCGGCCATCACCACCATGGCCCTCGACAGGGTGACACGCACTAATCAATACGGGCAGTTTATCCTCCGCAATCTGGCCGAGGGGAGTTATCGCCTCTATGCCTTGGGCGACGTCAACGGCGATTATCATTGGGACCGCTCTGAAAACATCGCCTTCCTGGGCGAGGCCGTGACCCCCCGGACTGAGATGACCGAGATGACAGACAGCATCACGACGGCCGACGGCCGCGATAGCGTGGTGACCCGGCCGGTCGTGACTTATCTGCCCAACGACCTGATCCTGACATGGTTTAATGAAGATTACCGCCCATCTTACCTGGCCAAGTATGAGCGGACCGACACCGCCCGCATATCGCTGATATTCAACGCGCCGATGGACTCCATGCCGGAGCTGACCATCGTGGCTCCCGAGGGCGCCCTCGCCCCTCTCGACGGGCGTCGGCTCAGCGACTGGGGCGTGGCCGACATCTCCGCGGGCCGCGACAGCATCGACATCTGGATAAGCGACCCGGCCGTGATTGCCTCCGACTCCCTCTATGTGGCCGCCCGCTTCATGAAGACCGACACCGCCTCGCAGCTCATCTGGGCCACCGACACCGTGAGGCTCTTTGTCAAGAAAGGTATGAGGGGAAAAGCGTCGGCCCCATCATCCAAGAAGAGGGCGCGGGGCAAAGACCTCGATTTAGACACTTTGGCGCCATCCGTCCCCTCGCGTCCGACGATGAAGGCAACCCTCGCCGCCACCACTCAGCAGCTCAATCTCCCCCTGCGCGTCAAGCTTGATCGGCCGGTGGCCTATCTCGACTCGTCGGCCGTGACTCTCGAGATGAAGGCTGAGGGCGACTCATCGTGGACCCGTGCCGAGGGCTTCACCCTGGGGCCGGGGAGAAAACTCCTCGAGCTGGAGGGAAGCCCGGTAGAATGGGTCTCGGGCGCATCATATAAGCTCTCCATCGACACTGCCGCCATGGCAAGCATCTATGGCGAGCCCCTCGCCCCCTTCAAGGGCGATTTCAAAGCCCGCAAGCGGGATGAATATTCCTCAATAATCCTCAATATCTCAGGGACAGACGGGCGCCCCGCCATAGCCCAGTTGCTCAACAAGAGCGACCAGCCCGTGGCCTCCGCTCCGGTTGACCGCGCAGGGCGCGCCATCTTTGAATATCTCGAGCCCGGCACATATTATGCCCGGCTCTTCTTTGACGACAATCAAAACGGCAAATATGACACAGGGCGGCTTCTCGACTCCATCCAGCCCGAAGAAGTGGCCTATTATCCCAAGAAACTCAATCTTAAGAAAAACTGGGATATGGAGCAGAGCTGGGACATCTACGAGACTCCCCTCGACCAGCAGAAACACAGCGACATAAAGAAGAATAAGCCCAAGACCAAAGATGGCAAGGACGCCGGCACCGAAGAAGACGAAGAGGCCATAGAATATGACGAATTTGGCCGTCCCGTCAATGCCGGCCAGTATCGCAATCCTTTCGGCTCATCATCAGGCTCGGGCCGCTCCTCCGGCGGCCTCAAGCGCGGAGGCTTCCAGAATGCCTCGCAAGGCGGTCAGATAAGATGACCGTCCCGTTGTCTCTCAAAATCATATCGCTTCATGATCAATCAGCAATCACTCGACATAATCCCTGAGCCCACCCTCCGGCGCCTCCCCTGGTATCTGGCTTACCTGACCATGCTTGACCAGCAGGGGGTGACCTACGTGTCGTCGACGGCCATTGCCCGCGAGCTCAATGTGGCTCCGTCGCAGACGGCCAAAGACCTCTCCATCCTTCACATCAAGGGGCGGACGAGAGTGGGCTACGAAGTGGCGGTGCTCGAACGCAAGCTCCGCGATTTCCTCGGCTTCGAGAAGGCTCATCCGGCGGTGATGATAGGCTGCGGCTCGCTCGGGCGCGCCCTCATCGCCGACAGCGGCCTGGCCCACTATGGCCTGCGCATCGTGGCGGGAGTCGACACCGACCCGGCCCTGGCCGGGCGCGAGATCGAGGGGGTGACCATCTATCCCGCGTCGGCTCTCGAGGAGGTCAGGACACGTCTGGGCGCCGAGATAGCCGTCATCGCCGTCCCGGTAGGGCAGGCTCAGAAGGCGGCCGACCATGCCGTGGCGGCCGGCATCAAGGGGCTCTGGAATTTCACCCCCTTCCGGATCCGGACGCGCGAGGATATCGTGATCCAGAACACGTCGATATATTCCCATCTGGCAGTGATGTATAATCGCCTGTCGTCCATCGAAAAAGCCATTCCCCGCCGGTGAAACTCATAGCCCTCTCCCGCCGCCCGGGCGCCGCCCTTGAGCCCTTTCCCCGCGCCGCTATCATCCCCGACTCGGCCATCATCCTGCCGGGGAGACCGCTCTTCGTGCCCGACTTCACCGACCGCTGGCGCGCCGAGCTGCTCCCGGCTGTCAGGATAAGCCGGCTCGGCAAGGGGATGGCCGAGCGCTATGCATCGCGATATTATGATGCCGTGACCCTCCTGATGCGCCTATGCCCGCCTGAGGAGTTTGAGGGCGCTCTTGCCTCGGCTTTCGATGGAGCCATTATGCTCGGTTCGTGGCTCCCCCTGAGCGGGATTGACCTCTCGGAGCCGCTCGAAATCAGGGCGGGGGAGATGACGGTGACCCTCACCCCGCCGGAGATGGCTCTCGATGCCGCCATAGCCGCAATAGGTCAGCTTATGACCCTCCGCAACGGCGACATCATAGCTCCGGTGGCCATCCCCTTATCCATAGCTCCCGCCCCCGGCATCATCATCGAAGCCTCGCTCAATAATCAGCCTGCCCTCCGCGCCCGCCTCAAATAATCCCCTCCCGCCCTATCCCTCATACCTTCAGCTCTATGCGCCCGACATTCTTTCTGCTCCTGCTGTCGCTCCTTAGCTTGACCGCCTCATCACAAGAAGCCTCGACCATGCCCTCGACCCATCCCGGCGGCGGCTGGATAGTGAGCCTCCTGACCTGCGAGCCCGGCAACGAGATTTATGAGCTCGAGGGGCATTCAGGCCTGAGGCTCCGCCATTCCTCGGGCAGCCCCGATATGGTGGTCAACTGGGGCATCTTTGACTTCGCATCGCCCGGCTTTGTCTATCGCTTCACCAAGGGCGAGACCGATTATATGGCCGGGGCCGCTCCGACAGAGCTTTTCCTGGGGCAATATAACCTTGAGGGGCGCGCAGTGACAGAGCAGGTGCTGGCTCTCACCCCCGAAGAGTCTGACAGGGTCTATGAGCTCGTGGCCGTCAACCTCCTGCCCGAAAACCGGGTCTACCGCTATAACTATGTCGGCGACAACTGCGCCACCCGCCCCCTGGCCATCATAGAGCAGGCGTTGGGCGACACCCTCACCCTCGGAGCGCCGGAAGAGGCCCTTGCCGGCGGCCGTTCCTTCCGCGAGGCGATGCGCTATTATCACCGCAATTATGCGTGGTATCAGATGGGTATCGACCTGGCCCTCGGCTCTGCGATAGACCGCCCGGAGCCGCAGCGCGCCATGAGCTTCTCGCCCGTGGCGCTGAGCCGGATGATATCCACAGCCCGCAGGCCCGACGGTAAGCCCCTGGTGGAAGAGACCACCGTCATCGGGCCATGGAACAGCCTCTTGCCCGAAGGCCCCACCCCCCTCGACCTCCACCCCCTGACATGGGCCATCGGCATCCTGGTGCTGACCATAGGCCTGACCGTCTACGGTCTGGTGAGGCGCCGTCTGTGCCGGGCCTTCGATGCCGTCCTCTACTCGGTCTTCGGCCTGGCGGGCTGTGTCATAGCCTTCCTGGTGTTTATCTCCGTCCATGAAGCCGCGTCGCCCAACTGGCTTCTGCTCTGGCTCAACCCGCTCTGCCTCCTTGTCCCGGCCCTGATATGGTCAAAAAAAGGCCGGTATTTGCTTATGTGGTGGCAATTTATTAACTTTGTGGCCTTAATGGGCTTGTGTGTCGTCTGGATTGGTGGCATACAGGCTTATAATGGTGCGTTTATTCCGCTGGTAATCAGCGACATGATACGCTCCCTCTATTTCATATACTATATCCGATGCATCTCCCCGTCAAGCCTCATACGCTCCCCTCGGGACCCTCAGTGACCGCCGCCGCGCTGACCATCATCATCAAGATGGTGGCCGCCACGGCTCTCCTCGCTTCGCCCCTGACCGCGGCGAGAGCGGCGGAGCCTGCGTCTCCTGCTTCCCCGACGGCAGCCTCTGACCCGGGCGACCGACCCGGTCTGGTTGTGGGCATCCTCATCGAAGGGCTCAACGAAGACCTCATCCGCGTGCTCGACTCCAAGCTGAGCCCCGGCGGCTTCAAGCGCCTGATGAAAGAGGGTGCTATAGTGGAGCAGATCGACTACGGCACCAACCTCGACCCCGTGGCTGCCGCCGCCGTGGTCTACACCGGAGCCTCCCCCTCGGTCAACGGCGTCCCCGCCTCCTATGTCTACCAGCCCTCGCGCCACCGCTCCCGCCCCGTGCTCTCCGACTCATCGCAGATGGGCAATTTCACCGCCGACCTCCTCTCGCCGGCTGCCATCCAGGTGTCGACCCTGGCCGATGAGGTGCGCATCGACGGCAATGGCCCTACCCACGCCTATGCCCTCGCCGCCGACCCTTCCCGCGCTATCATCATGGCGGGCCATGCCGGCAACGGCGCCTTCTGGATCGACGACATCAACGGCCGATGGGCCTCGACGACCTATTATCGCGACCTGCCCCAGACCATAGGTCTGCGCAACTACAATAATTCGCTCGAAGACCGCCTCGACACCATCACCTGGACCCCCCTGCTCGGCACTCTCCGCGACTATCCCGACCTGACCCCCGCCATGCGCGAGGCCGGTTTCAAATATACCTTCCCGCGCAACACCCGCGACCGCTACTCATCCTTCAAGGTGTCGGCCCGAGGCAATCAGGAGGTGACCGACCTGGCTACCGACCTCATCCACTATCAGATGCTCGGCAAGCACTCCGGCACCGACATGCTCTCGCTCGGCTACACCCTCGCGCCCTATCCCTTCTCAGGCGAGGCTTATCCCCGCGCCGAGACCCTCGACGCTTATCTGCGTCTCGACCGCGACCTGGAGCGCTTGCTCAAGACCATAGATGAGACCACCGGGAGCAATCGCGCGGTGGTGTTTATCGCCGGGCTGCCCGCGCCCGCATCCTCGCGCCCCGACGACGAGCGCTGGCGCCTCCCCTCGGGAGAATTTTCGTCGCGCAAAGCCCGCTCGCTCCTCAATATGTATCTGATGGCCCTCCACGGCCCCGGAGAATGGATCTCGGGCTACCACGACCGGCATTTCTACCTCAACCATTCCCTGATAAAAGAGAAAAACCTCGATATACCCGCCGTCCGCGCCGAGGCCGCCCAGTTCCTCACCCGCATGAGCGGCGTAAGCGGCGCCTACACCATCGACGACATCCTCTCGCAGCGCGTCGGCGCCAATCCTGAAGCCCTGCGCCGCAACACGTCGGTGGCCTATTCAGGCGATATCATCCTCGAAATCAACCCCGGCTGGACCGCGGTAGACGACCTCGAGGGCGGGCCCTCCCACTTCTCGCGGCTCGGCTCAGCAGCCTCGCCATTTATCATCTGGGGCGCCGGCGTCACCCCCGCGCGCTACGTCAACCCCATCGACGCCCGCGCCATTGCCCCCTCGGTGACGCGCCTGCTGAGGATACGCAGCCCCAATGCCGCGGCCCTCGGCCCCGTCCGCTTCTAACACCGGGGCCCGAAGCGCAGCGCCCACTGAGGGCCATGCTTTGACCAGCCAATAAGGGAGCTCCGGCCCCCGCCCCTAATAACCTCAATTCTACAAAAGTAAAACATCACCCGCATTATTATATATGTCGCTTACTTCATTCCTAAGCAAGATATTTGGCAACAAGTCGACCCGCGACCTCAAAGAAATCCAGCCCATCGTAGATAAAATCAAAGCCCTCGGCCCCGAAATGGAGGCCAAGAACAATGATGCACTCCGACAGGTCATAGCCGACGTCCGCGCTGACATTGCCGCCGCAGTGGCCGAAGATGAGAACGCCATCATCGAACTCCGCGCCGAGATTGATACCCTCCCCTTTGACGAGCGTCAGCCCCTCTGGGACCGCATCGACCGCCACGAGAAGGCTGTCATCGACACCATCGAAGAGAAGCTCAACGACCACCTCCCCACTGTTTTCGCCGCCCTTCGCGAGACCGCCGCACGCTTTGCCAAGGCCCCTGATGGCATCGTGGAGGTCACTGCAACCCTGATGGACCGCAACCTGGCCGCCCAGGGGCGCGACTTCGTGACCATCGAGGGCGACAAAGCTCTCTGGCGCAATGTCTGGAAGGCCGGCGGCAACGACATCAAGTGGGATATGATCCACTACGACGTGCAGCTCATCGGCGGCATCGTGCTCCATCAGGGCAAGATTGCCGAGATGGCCACCGGCGAGGGTAAGACCCTCGTGGCCACCCTCCCCGTCTTCCTCCGCTCCCTCTCGGGCAAGGGCG
>CAZAUV010000084.1:0-10852 GCA_964488335.1 uncultured Bacteroides sp. | reverse complement strand
ATGTGATGATCGGCATCAACCACGACGAGATTGTCTACGTGCCCTTCTCCAAGGCCATCAAAAACGACAAGCCCATCAATCGCGCCCTCCTCGACACCCTCCGCCGCCTCTCCATCTGATGCCATCACCCGTCCCTATGCCGCCGCTCCCCGCCGGCTTCATCGAGATGCTGGCGGCCACCGGCTCCGATATTTTCCGTGACCTCCCCGCCGCTCTCGACGGGGAGGCCCCTTCTGTGGCCATCCGTCTCAACCCCGCCAAGAGCCTCCTTACGTCTATCCCCGCCCATCTCTCCGGCGAGCCGGTGCCCTGGGAGCCCTTAGGACGCTATCTGGCTGACCGCCCGCGCTTTACCTTCGACCCTCGCCTCCATCAGGGACTCTATTATGTCCAGGATCCATCGTCGATGATCATCGGCCACATAATCCGCTCCATCCTCCCGGAGCTCCCATCCGACAGGCCCCTGCTCTATCTCGACACCTGCGCCGCTCCCGGCGGAAAGGCCACCGCCGCCTTAGCCGCCCTGCCGGAGGATGCCACGGTGGTGGCCAACGAGCTTACCCCCTCGCGCGTAGGCGCCCTCAAGGAAAACCTTGCCCGATGGGGCTATCCCCGCGTAGCCGTCACCTCGGCGGCGGTCGACCGCCTGGCGGCAGCCGCCCCCGCGACCTTTGACATAGTGGCCGTCGATGCCCCATGCTCCGGCGAGGGGATGATGCGCAAAGACGCCGACGCCCGCTCACAGTGGAGCCCGGGGCTCGTCAGAAGTTGCGCCGCCCTCCAGCGCGAGATCCTCACCGCCTCATGGGAGGCCCTCCGCCCCGGCGGCTTCCTCATCTACTCCACCTGCACCTTCAATCCCTCCGAGGATGAAGACAATCTCGCCTTCATCATCGAGAGCCTCGGCGGCGAGCCCCGCGAGATCGCCCCCGACCCCTCCGGGACCATCGACGGACCTGTCAAGGGGCCCTATCCCGCCATGCGATTTATCCCCGGGCGCATCCGGGGCGAAGGCCTTTTTGCAGCCGTGGTCAGAAAACCCGGCTCATCTGACCGCGCCCCCCGCATGGAGCGCCGCCAGGCTCCGCCGACCAAAGGTCCCGACGTAGCGCGCCTCATTATCAATCCCGAGCAATATTCATTTGTCACCCACTCCGACGGCGCCACCATCGACCTCCTCCCCATCCTCCCGCGCGGCCTCGAGCCGATGGCGCAGGCTGTGGTGACACTCGGCACCGTCAAGGGCCGCGACCTCATCCCCGACAGCTCCCTGGCCTGGTCGCTCGCCATGAGACCCGACGCCTACCCCTCGGCAGAGGTCGATGAGGCCGACGCCCTGACCTTCCTGCGCCACGAGACCCTTACCCTCCCCTCCACCGCTCCCCGGGGCATCATCCTCCTTCGCCATGCGGGCCTCCCCCTGGGCTTCGTCAAAAACCTCGGCAGCCGCGCCAATAATCTCCATCGCCTCTCCTGGCGCATCCTCTCCCGCCCCTGACCCTCGCGGTTATTGCCGCTTGAAACGGCCATGCGCTTCCGGAGCCCGGCAAACGCAATTAACTTATTTTTTGACTTTTTTGGGGTAAACTATTGACATCGGGGACATAATATTGTAACTTTGCGGGATATTGGCTAAAAACGTCCCTCGCCGGGATCACTGCCTCTCCGCATTCCCGGAATGGCGGCATCCCCCCGGCATTATGACACTTAACAGGAAGCCCCGGCCACGAGGCTACCTGCCACAGCCGGAACACTAACCCCTAAACTCCGCTCAGCCTACACTTTATGGCTCACAACTCCCCCCGACGCTCCAGCGGCCTCCCCACGCTCAGCACCCAAGCTACCGCCGTCTTCTCGGTGGCTATGGTGCTCCTTATCCTCGGCATCGTGTCGCTCTTAGCCATCGGAGCCCGAAGGGTAGGCTCTGAAGTGAAGAGTTCGGTGGGCTATGTCGTGGTCGAGAGCCTCGATGCCGGCGAAGCCGACCTCGCATCGCTCGCCACCCTCCTGAGAAGCTCGGCCTCGTCGGCCTCAGCCACGCGAGCCACGGCCGACGATGTCCTCGCCCGCTGGGAGGCCCAGCAGGCGGTCGACAGCGGTCAGCCGGGCGTAGTGGAGATGCTCGGCCTCAATCCCTTCAGCCCCGAATGGGAGGTGACTGTCACCGAGGCCTATGCCTCATCCGACTCCCTCAATAAGATAGTGGCCCCGCTGCGCGACCATCCCGCCGTGGCCGAAGTGGTGGTCCATCAGGAGATGATTGACGCCATCAACTCCACCATCGACACCATCACCCTCGCCCTGCTGATCATCGCCGCGGCTCTCCTTCTGATTTCTATCGCGCTGATCAACAACACAGTGCGCCTGAGCGTCTATGCCCGCCGCTTCACAATCCACACCATGAAGCTCGTAGGAGCCACAGCCTCCTATATCCGCCGCCCTTTCCTGATAGCCAATGTGGCGGGAGGAGTGGTGGCCGCCATCATAGCCTTTGCCATCCTGGCCATCCTGCTATATTACTGCCGGTCAATCGACCCGGCCGTGACAGGCTATCTCACCGCCCGCGGAGTGGCCTTCACCGGCCTGGGCATGCTCGTGGCCGGCATCGCCATATGCGGCCTGGCCGCCTTCTTCGCCGCCAACAAATATATCCGCTCATCCTACGACGATATGTTTGGCCGATAAATTGTCAACTCTTATTCATCCCTCCCCTCACCCAATATCTATGGCATCCTCATCAGCCTATAATCCTGCTTCGGAGAAGCCGTCGCTCAAGACGCTCCTCCCCCTGACACGCCTCAATTTCATCCTGATGGCAGCAGCCGCCGTGGTCATCGTCATCGGCTTCCTGCTTATGACCGGCGCCCCGTCGGGCCAAGACAGCTTCAACCCCGACATCTTCTCGAGCCGCCGCATCGTAGCGGGCCCCACCATAGCCTTCCTCGGCTATATCTTCATGGGCGCAGCCATCATGTGGCCCTCGCGTCGCAAGCAGCCAACCCCGTCAGAAACCTCATCCCCCACTGAAAAGCAATGACATGGCTCCAAGCCCTAATCATGGGCATCGTCCAGGGCCTGGCAGAGTATCTGCCCATCAGCTCGTCGGGCCACCTCGAGATATGCCGCTCCCTGCTCGGCATCGAACTTCCGGCCGAAGAAGCCCTTAACTTCAACGTGGCCCTCCATGCCGCCACGGTGTTGAGCACCATCACCGTGCTCCACAGCGAGTTTGTCCCTCTGTGTAAATCGTTTTTCACCCTCAAGCGCGATGCCAACACCACCTATGTCTGGAAAATCCTCCTCTCATGCATCCCGGTAGCAATCGTAGGCTTCTGCTTCAAGGATCAGATAGAGACCCTCTTCACGGGCAATCTCGCCACCATAGGCTTCTTCCTGATAATCACTGCCATCCTCCTGTCGTTTGCCTACTTCTGCCGCACCCGCGGCGACATCGCCTCGGGCCGTCAGGGGCGCCCCATCAGCTGGCTTGACGCCCTGGTAATCGGCATATCACAGGCCATCGCCGTGGTCCCCGGCCTCTCCCGCTCCGGCACCACCATCGCCACCGGCATCCTCCTGGGCGACAATCGTGCGGCAGTGGCCCGCTTCTCATTCTTCATGGTCATCATCCCCATCCTCGGCGAAGCCCTCCTCGACACCGTAAAGATGATAAGCGGCGGCGGCGACACCTCATCCGTAGGCATGATGCCCATAGCCGTGGGCTTCATAGCCTCCTATGTCATCGGCTGCCTCGCCTGCAAATGGATGATCAGCCTCGTGAGCCGCGGCCGCATGATATGGTTTGCAGTATATTGCGCCCTGATGGGTCTCACCTGCATCTTATGGTAACCGACTCCCCGCAATCCCCTCAGTCAGCCCCGGCGCCCCGCGATTTCGTCACGGGAGAGATTATCGTCATCGATAAGCCCCTGGGCTGGACCTCCTTCGATGCCGTCAAGCGCATCCGCGGAGCCCTCCTGCGCCGCCTGGGCAAGAAGAAATTCAAGGTGGGCCATGCCGGCACCCTCGACCCCCTCGCCTCCGGACTGATGATCATCACCACCGGACGCGCCACCAAGCTCATCGACTACCTCCAGGCCGGAGTCAAGGAATATGAAGCCACCCTTGCCCTGGGCGCCACCACTCCATCCTTTGACCTCGAGACCGGAATTGACGCCACCTATCCTACGGAGCACATCACCCGCGAGCTCATCGAGCAGGTGCTCCCCCGCTTCAAAGGCCCTATAGAGCAGATTCCCCCCGCCTTCTCGGCCTGCAAAGTCAATGGCAAGCGGGCCTATGAACTGGCCCGCAAGGGGAGGCCCGTAGACCTCAAGCCCAAGCTCCTGGTCATCGACCTCATCGATGTCACAGCCTTTGACCCCGACGCCATGACCCTCTCCCTGCGCATCGTTTGCAGCAAAGGGACCTATATCCGCGCCCTGGCCCGCGACATAGGCCTCGCCCTGGGCAGCGGCGCCCATCTGACGGCCCTGCGCCGCACCCGCGTCGGACAATACGCCCTCTCCGACGCCCTCTCCATTGACCAAGCAGCCGAGATGATACGCTCCTGCGAGATGATTGTCCCCGAAGAAAATCAATAATTATGAAACTGTCGCAATTTAACTTCAACCTCCCCGACGACCTTATCGCCAAATATCCCACAGATAACCGCGACGAAGCGCGCCTCATTGTTGTCAACCGCAAGACAGGCGACATCGAGACCTGCATCTTCAAGGATATCATCAACTATTTTGACGACGGCGACCTGATGGTGCTCAACGACACTCAGGTGTTTCCCGCCAGGCTCTATGGCAATAAGGAGCGGACAGGAGCTCAGATCGAGGTGTTTCTCCTCCGCGAGCTCAATGCCGACAATAAGCTATGGGATGTCCTCGTGGAGCCCGCCCGAAAGATACGCATCGGCAATAAGCTATATTTCGGCGAAGACGACTCCATGGTGGCCGAGGTGATTGACAATACCACCTCTCGCGGACGCACCCTCCGCTTCCTCTACGACGGCCCCCACGACGAGTTTAAGCAGGCCCTCTATGCCCTGGGCAAGACACCCCTCCCCCTATATATCGACCGCCCCGCCGAGCCCGAGGATGCCGAGCGCTATCAGACCATCTTCGCCCGCAAGGAGGGCGCCGTCGTGGCCCCCGCCGCCGGCCTCCACTTCTCCCGCGAGCTCCTCACCCGCCTCCGCATCAAAGGGATAGAAGAGACGTTTATCACCGTCCATTCCGGCCTGGGCAACTTCCGCGAGATTGACGTTGAAGACCTCACCAAGCACCGCATGGACTCCGAGCAGATGGATGTCAGCGAAGAGAATGCCGACCTCATCAATGCCACCAAAGATGCCGGCCACAGGGTGTGTGCAATAGGCACCTCCGTGCTTCGCGCCCTGGCCTCGGTAGAGAGCATGAACGGCCATGTCAAGAGCTATTCCGGCTGGACCAACAAATTTATCTTCCCGCCCTACGACTTCCAGACCCCCGACGCGCTGGTCACCAACCTCCATCTTCCCTATTCCACAATGCTTATGATGGCCGCCGCCTTCGGAGGCTACGACCTTGTCATGAAAGCCTATGAGGAGGCCGTCAAGGAGAAAATGCGTTTCGGAGCCTACGGCGACGCCATGCTTATCCTCTGACCTTATCATCTCATCCTCTGACCGGACCAGCCCTTACCAATGTCGTCGTCATCGGCCTATGTAACTATCGCTGCCCCGTCGCGCGGGCGCCTCACCGTGAAGATGAGCCGCTTTCTCGCTTTTGCCTTCCCGGTGATGACCCCCGAGGAGGCGCGCCAATGCATAGGCGGCATAGCCGATGAATATCACGACGCCCGCCATTGCTGCTGGGCCTACGTCCTCGGCGCCGACTCCTCAGAGACAGCTTCGAGCGACAACGGCGAGCCCTCGGGCACTGCCGGCCGACCAATCCTCGGGCAGATACGCTCCGCCGGCCTGACCAATGTGGCCGTGGCCGTAGTGAGATATTTCGGCGGCATCAAGCTCGGTGTCCCCGGGCTCATCGCCGCCTACAAGGAGGCCGCCGCCCTCGCCCTCGAGGAGGCCGAGCGGGTGGAGCGCTGCGAGGAGACCACAGTGACCCTCACCTTTCCCTATATGGCCATGAACGACGTGATGCGCATCGTCAAGGCCACCCCCGAGGCCACCGTCGCGGGCCAGGACTTCGACAATACCTGCACCCTGAGCCTGCGCATCCGCGCCGACCATGCCCCCGCACTCGCCGATCGCCTCAGCGCTGTCGACGGAACCTCCGTCATCACCTAACACATCATTGTCTCATCAACCAATCTCCCCCATCACATTACTGCCATGAAACTCCGCAACGCCAAATATTACCCCTGGGTGGTCGTAGGACTCCTCTGGGTCGTTGCCCTTCTCAATTATATGGACCGCCAGATGCTCTCGACCATGCGCGACGCAATGGCCATCGACATCACCGACCTCGAGAGCAAGGTGATGTTTGGCAAGATTATGGCCGTCTTTATGTGGATCTACGGCTTTATGAGCCCCATCAGCGGCATCGTGGCCGACAGGGTCAACCGCAAGTGGCTTATCGTAGTGAGCCTCATCGTATGGAGCGGAGTGACCCTCGCCATGGGCTATGCCACCTCCTATGAGCAGGTCTACTGGCTCCGCGCCGCCATGGGCATCTCCGAGGCCCTTTATATCCCCGCCGCCCTGTCGCTCATCGCCGACTATTTCACAGGCAAGCAGCTCTCCCTGGCCATAGGCATCCACATGACCGGCCTCTATATGGGCCAGGCCATCGGCGGCTTCGGCGCCTTCGTGGCCGAGCAGCTGTCGTGGCAGCAGACCTTCCACTGGTTTGGCATAGTCGGTATAGTCTACGGCTTCATCCTCGTGGCCTTCCTCCATGAGAAGCGCTCCGACTCCTTCGAGGGGCACGAGATTGCCCGCGAGAAAGCCGAGGGAGAGAGTGTGCCCCTGATGACCCTCCTGCGCCGCAATGCCCGCGCCACCGGAGTGTCGCTCGCGGCCCTGGCCACAAATATAGCCTTCTGGACCATCCTCTTCTTCTTCGCTTCATGCTCAGTCCCCGGATGGGCCACCAAAAACTGGCTCCCGACCCTCTTTGCCGACTCCCTCGGCATAGAGATGACCTGGGCCGGCCCCATCGCCACCATCACCATTGCCTTCGCATCATTTATCGGTGTGATGACCGGCGGACCGATGGCCGACCGCTGGAGCCGCCGCAACCTCCGCGGCCGCATCTACACCTCCTCCATAGGTCTGGCCCTGATGATACCCTCCCTTATCCTCATGGGCTACGGCTCTACCCTCGTTGCAGCCATCTCGGCCGGCCTGCTCTTTGGCCTCGGCTACGGCCTCTTTGACGCCAACAATATGCCTATCCTCTGCCAGTTTGTCCCCTCGCGCTCTCGCGCCACGGCCTACGGCCTGATGAACATGAGCGGCCTCTTCATCGGCGCCCTCGCCACCAATGTCCTCGGCTCGCTGGCCGACGACGGCCTCATGGGTCTCGGCTTCGTGGCTATGGCCGGCGCCCTCGTCCTGGCCCTCCTCGCCGAGCTTCTCATCCTCCGCCCGACCACCCTCAACAAAGAATAAATCATCTGTCTTCCCGCCCACTGACGGGCCGGGATGTAATGCGCCCCGGAGAGCGACGATGCTCTTCGGGGCGCAAGCGATTGTCAGCGATGGGAACTATTGCCTCAGCGGATGTAGATGAGGGTGCCGCCCTGGATGTAGATGCCGGGGGCCGGATCGACGACGCGGCGGCCCATCAGATCGTAGATGGTGTCGTCGGCGGGGCGGTCAAAGGTCACGTCAGAGATGGAGGTGACATTGTCGGGATGAGGCTCGAAGGTATAGAGACCGGCGTTCTGGTCCAGAGGATTGTTCCAGAGATGGATGGAGAAGTTCTGGCCGCCGGCCGAGGTATTGACATACCATCCTGAGGCTGCATCCTTGGAGGCGATGGCCGAGAAGAAGCCGGCATCGTCGGTGCCCTGGGTGGACTGTCCGTTGTGGTTCTCTACGAGATAGAAGCCATAGTGGCGGACGGTGTCGTCATAGTCCCAGCGGGCTGTATTGCTGTTGGTCGACTCGGCGGGGACTGAATTGACCGAGCCACCGGGAATGGCCTTGCACACCAGTGCATAATATCCAGAGCCGGAGGGATCGGGGACGAAGGTAAAGAACTGGCGGTCGTAGTTGGCATCGCCGGGCTGAGCGGGGGTGTTGCTCCAGAGGCGGTTATATTTTGCGTTGCCCCCCTTGCCGTGGTTGTCGCCCAGAAGCTCGATGCATGAGCCGTAGCGCTCCTGGCTCTGATCGCCGTTGAAGCGGGTGAGGAGACGGTAGTAGTGACCCTCCTGAGGGACGGTGGCCTGGACGGGGGCGTCGGGGGCGACGATGGGATCATCGCCGGCCTCTACATCTCCGGCCTCGAGGAAGGCAATTACGCCGCCATTGCCGTCGTTGGGGTTGTTCCATACGTTCATGGCGAGCTTCTGGCCGCTTTTGGAGAAGTTGAGGAAGTGGGAGCCGCCTACGGGACGGATAGCATATCGGTAAGAGCCCTCCATCTCGGTGAAGTAATCTCTCGGGAGCTCGAAGCCATAGTTAATGGTATTGTCAAGATAGCTCCAGCGGTCGGTGTTGGCCGTGCCCGAGGGGGCGGGATTGACAGATCCGGCGGGGATAGCCTTGCAGATGATTGCATAGTGGCCCTTGTTGGCGGGGTCTTCCACGAAGCGGAAGAGCTGGGCGTCGTTGCTGTTGTCAAGGACATTTGACCAGAGCTTGCCTACGATAGCGCTGTTGGACGATATCAGGGGGGAGCCGGCCATCACGAGCTCGATGACACGATTGGCGCGCTCATCGCCGCATATGCTCTGGAGGCGATACCACTTGAGGGGATCGGGAGTCCAGTAGTCGGAGGGGCGGACCATCTGATGGGAGCCGTAGTTATAACCGGCGGCATCGAGCAGGGCGGCATCATTGCAGATGCGCTCCATCACCTCGTCGTTGTCGCGGCCCTCGGCGGGAGCCCAGCCCTGCTCGGCGATGCCCATCAGTCGGGGCAATGCGAGATATTCGACATCCTCGGGACGCTCCACCTGCTCGGTCCAGAAGGTGCCCTGAACACCGATGCAGTGGCTCTGGGTGGGGGGCATCACGGAGAGAGTGGTCGAGAGGCGCCCGTCGCCTACAGCACCGATTTTGTCAAATCCGGCATAGGAGCGGTTGATATAATATCCGCCGTTGAAGGGGGTGTAGATAAAGTCGAGACCATTGTTCTGAGCCTTCTGCTCGCCGCCGATCCAGCAGTAGATAGTGGGCTTTATCTGATTGATGACGCTCATATCCGCGCCGCCGGCCGTGATGAGCTCGTTCCAGCCCATGATGTTTTTGCCATACTTCTCCTTGGCATAGTCGGCCAATTGCTTGACAAACCATGTCTGGAGCACATTGTCGGAGTCAGTACGCTTATAGCCGATCTTCTCCTTGAAGTCCTGGACGGCCTCGCTCTTGCTCCATGCATAGGTCGGGCACTCGTCGCCGCCCAGATGGATATACTCATAGGGGAATATCTCGGCGAGGACATCAATCACATCCTTGCAGAAGGTGATTACCTCGGGCTTCGAGACGTCGAGGACATCCTTTGACACACCGCCGTCGTTCCAGATGTTGTGGGTGAAGTGGCTGTCTTGCTGGCCGGGGATCGGCTGGGTGTTGAGAGTATATCCGGCATTGAGGGCAATCTTGCTCTCGGGGTCGGTCGAGAACTGCGGGTAGCAGTTGATGGCGGCCACCATGTGGCCCGGCATATCGATCTCGGGGATAATCTCGATATGGAGCTCCTTGGCATAGGCCACTATCTCCTTGAGCTCTGCCACGGTGTAAGCGTAAGGCCCGTAAGGCTTGCCGCAGTCATAGGTGGCATTGGAATTGTCGTCGCGATAGCGGGTCTGCTCGTCAAAGTTGGTGTGGAGGATATTATGGTTTGTGGCGCCCTTGGTGGTCAGCAGAGGATATTTCTCCATGGGCAGTCGCCAGCCCTGGTCGTCGGTCAGGTGCCAGTGGAAGCGGTTGAGCTTATACATAGCCATCACGTCGAGCATCTTCTTGACCTGCTTGGTGTCAAAGAAGTGGCGGGAGACGTCGAGCATAAAGCCGCGATATCCGAAACGGGGCTGGTCAGCGATGGTCACCACGGGGAGAGAGTAGACGGTGCCTGCGCTTCCTGCCACACCGGCCATAACATTGACCGGCAGGATTTTCTTCACGGTCTGAAATGCATAGAAGAGGCCGGCAGCCGTAGCGGCCTTGATGTTGACACCCTGGGGGGTGACGGTCAGGGTGTAGCCCTCGGCGGGGAGAGAGGCGTCAACGCCGACGGTCACGAGGCCGGCAGCGTCAGTGGCGGTAGCCCCCAGTGAGGTTGCCTTATTGATGTCGGCCACAAACTTGGCGGCCTCAGCCTTCATCTCGGCCGGCAGACCCGTGGTGGCTACATTAAAGCGTGCAGGCAAAGTAAGCTCTCCATCTCCCACGGTCATCTGAGCCGGGGCCGGGATGAGATTGCCTAAATCGGCCTTCATGCTACCGCAAAAGGTCACGAGGGCCACAAGGAGCAGAAGTAATCTGTTTCTCATGATAATGATAGTATATCTAAGGTTATTGATAATCAATATTTATTTAGAGATAATGCAAAGTTAATCAAAAAATTGCGTCTCGTCCCATAATCAAATGTTAAAACGCCCAAAAACCGCCTGAAGACAGTTGCGGCCGGGATGCTCACGCATGCCGGCCGTTGTGTCGTAAATC
>CAZAUV010000083.1:0-10871 GCA_964488335.1 uncultured Bacteroides sp. | reverse complement strand
ACTGCATGTAATAATACTGGAAGTCGGGATTTTCGGTGTTGACATCCGGCAGGCCTCCCATCTCGCCGGTCGTACACTCAAGGCGATCGTTCCATTGGGTTATCGGCTTGAAACCATTGGTGTGATAGAGTTTGTCGTGGCCACCTACGGCGGCATCAAGGTCGGGGAGCACTGCAGTGTGGTCAATAGCGGTGTGATTCGGGAGAACATCGACAATCACTTTCACTCCGTAAGCGCGTGCCGAGTCGGCCATAGCTTTGAAGGCGTTGCGGTCGCCGAGCATATAATTGCCGATTTTCCAGTCGGTGGGCTGATAATAGTAATACCACTTACCCATCACAGAGTCGCCTTCCTGACTCATGAGGGCCATACCGCCACCGTCGCCGATATAGCAGGTGTTGGCCGGCGAGGTCTGGACGAAAGAGTAGCCGGCGGCGGCAATGTCGGCCATATGAGCGGCGATGGTGTCGAAGCTCCAGCTCCAGGCGTGGAGGATGGTGCCCGTGCCGTTTTGGCGCTCGGTGGCGAGAGTGCGCCCCGAGCTTGCAACAGGTAAGATGGCCGAAGCGGCGAGGGCGGCCAAAGCCATAAAAGATTGAAATCTGGTCATAGTGTTAAAAGGTAAAGGATATTCTTTATCAGGAGGAGAGGCTCGTAAGGCTTGAAAAAGCCTTTCTCTCGCAAAATTAAGCAAAATCCGTCCCCCCGCAAAACTTTACCCTCAAATAAAAACTCATTAAGAAAGTGGTTCATCCGAAGAATTATGCCGAAATTTACATTACCAAAAAATGCAGTAAGCTTCAACTTTTAGTAATATGATTATTCCTCGTCCAAAATACCTTGACCAACTCATTGCTGCCAAAGGTAACAGAATGATTAAGATTATCACCGGCATACACCGCTGTGGTAAGTCTTTCCTGTTGTTTGAACTCTTCCATAAATATCTAAATTCGATCGGCGTAGATGAAGACCACATAATAGAAATTGCCCTTGATGACAGAGTAAATGCTGAATACCGTGACCCTGATAAGATTTTAGCATACATAAAGGGGCGCATCACTGACCGCGATAATTATTATGTGCTTCTTGATGAGGTCCTGATGATAGAGGATTTTGTCGGTGTGATGAACGGTCTGCTACATATCCGAAATGTGGATGCCTACGTGACAGGTAGCAATTCCCGCTTCCTCTCTAAGGACGTGGTTACTGAATTTCGTGGCCGTGGACAGGATATTTACATGTATCCATTATCGTTTTCAGAGTATTATAATGCTCTTGGGGGAGACCGCTCTTTGCGATGGCGAGACTATTATACTTATGGCGGATTCCATCAGACGCTACTTCTCACGGATGATAAAGCCCGGCGTGATTATCTCGTTCATTTGGCCGACACGGTCTTTATTGCTGATGTGGTGGAGCGTCATCGGGTAAAGAACAAACCCTAATTGGGGGAGTTATTCCGAATTCTTGCATCCTCCATAGGTTCACCGTGCAATCCCACAAAGCTGTCTAACACGTTCAAGAGCCTCAAGAATGTGGTCATCTCACACAAGACCATATCAAATTATCTCTCATATCTGCAGGATGCTTTTCTTGTGGAGAAGGCTTTGCGGTACAATATCAAGGGCAAGAAATATATCAACACGCTTGCTAAATATTATTTTACCGATATGGGACTGCGAAATGCTCTACTTGGATTCCGTCAATTGGGGCAGACACATCTTATGGAAAATATTATCTATAATGAGTTGTTGTTCAGAGGATATTCTGTTGATGTTGGTATGGTTGAACTTGCTACAACGGATAAAAACGGCAAGTTTATCCGTAAGCAGTTTGAGGTGGATTTCGTAGTCAACGATTCCGACCAACGATATTATATTCAATCAGCCTTCGCTATTCCTGACGAAGAAAAGAAGCGACAGGAAACAGCCCCGTTTCGCAATATCCACGACTCATTCAAGCGTGTGGTGGTGGTCGAGGACGACATCACTCCCTACCGCGATGAAAATGGTGACCTGTTTGTCGGACTTTTCGATTTCCTTCTCGACCCCGATTTACTGATAAGAGGTTAGTAATCTTAAACAATAATGGATCGAAGATGATCAGCAAATGGAACACCAATGAGCAGCACATACGGCTCAATATGCGCATAGCATATATCAAAGTATGTTACAATGTCGCATGGGGTCACCAGAAACGGGGCGTGAGCAAGATTATCAAAGCTGATGTCAACGTCGACTCCTCTTCAGCCGCAGGGCGATAATCCCTCATGCAACATTTTTCAATGAGATCCCGGCAGTCGTTGCCGGGATTTTCCGCATCTGTCGTTTTTTTGATTATTTTTGCAGGCGATAATCCCTGACACGCTATGGACTCCAAACATAATATTGCCGCCGACAATACGGCTGATCTCCTTACCGACCCCTTTGACCGAGACCATCTCTGGCATCCGTATACCTCTACCATCAATCCGCTGCCTACCTATAAAGTCGAGAGCGCAGAGGGCGTGCATCTCCGGCTTGCCGACGGTCGCGAGCTCATCGAGGGTATGTCTTCGTGGTGGTGTGCCTGCCATGGCTATAATCATCCGCGCCTCAACCGGGCCGCTAAGGCTCAGCTCGACAAGATGAGCCATGTGATGTTTGGCGGCCTCACCCATGAGCCGGCCATACGCTTGGGCCGTCAGCTGCTGGAAATGGCGCCGAGGGGGATGGAATGGGTGTTTTTTGCCGACTCAGGCTCGGTAGCTGTCGAAGTGGCGATGAAGATGGCGGTCCAGGCGGCCGTCAGCCGCTCCGGGTGCCACACCAAAAGCAATTTCGCGACTATCCGCTGCGGCTATCATGGCGACACCTGGAACGCCATGAGTGTCTGCGATCCCGTAACAGGAATGCACGGCGCCTTCGGTCCGGCTCTCCCGGTGAGATTTTTCGTCCCCCAGCCCCGTTCACGCTTCGACGGGGAGTGGGATCAGGCCGACATAGCCCCTCTGGCCGACCTTTTGGCGGCCCACCACTCCGAGATAGCCGGTCTCATCCTGGAGCCCATAGTCCAGGGGGCCGGAGGGATGTGGTTTTACCATCCCCAATATCTGCGGGAGGCGCGCCGCTTATGTGATAAATATGGGATATATCTGATATTTGATGAGATAGCTACCGGCTTCTGGCGCACCGGCCGCTGCTTTGCCGCGGAATGGGCCGGAGTGGAGCCCGACATTATGACTGTAGGAAAAGGTCTCACCGGTGGCTATATGACCCTTAGCGCCGTGATGGCCACTGCGGAAGTGGCCCGCGCAATATCCGAGGGTGAGGCCGGAGTGATGATGCACGGCCCTACGTTCATGGCCAACCCTCTTGCCTGCGCCGTGGCCTCGGAGAGTTTAAGCATCATGGCAGAGCAGGATATGGAGGGGCTGGTAGCGCGGATGGAGGAGCGTATCCGACATGGCCTTGAGCCGGCGAGAGGGCGCAAGGGAGTCAGAGATGTGCGTGTCATCGGCTCTATCGGGGTGGTGGAGACCGAGACGCCGGTCAATATGGGCGACTTTCAGCGGAAGTGTATCGACCGCGGGATATGGGTGCGCCCTTTCGGGAGGAATGTCTATGTGATGCCCCCCTATGTGATAGGCGATGACGATCTTGACTATCTTCTGAGGAATATGCTTGCAGTGCTCTTTGACGAGGATTGACCCCCGTAGGCTCATGCCTCGATGACGATAGTTGATGAGCCGGGGCGACCTGCAACAGGGCTCACGCGGATATGTGTGGAAATACGCTCGGTCATCGCCTCGGTGTGGCTTATCACTCCCACCTTCTTGCCGAGCGACGACTGAAGCGACGCGAGCGACTCCACCACCGTGGCCAATGTCTCTGAGTCGAGAGTTCCGAAGCCTTCGTCGATAAAGAGATTGTCAAAGGAAGCGGCGCGGCATGATGACAGGGCCGAGAGGCCGAGAGCAAGGCCAAGACTCACGATAAAGGTCTCGCCGCCGGAGAGGGAAGTGGTCTCGCGGATGGTGTCGGCGCGGTCGTGGTCGATGACGCGGATGGCCAGAGAGCGATCGACCTGCCGGAGCTCATAACGGGGATTAAATCGACGTATCTCCCTGTTGGCGTGGTCGATAAGAAACCTCAGGGTATAGCATTGGGCTATCTGTCGGAGAGTCTCGGCTTTTTCGCCGCCGACGGCATTATTGAGTTTCTTGAGGTCGGCGACAAGGGCCTGTGCCTGAGACAAATCGGGGGCCACTTCCGAAGCTTTGACAGTGGCCTCCTCATGAGCGCGTCGTTGGGCGCGGAGGTTGCGCAGAGGCTCGTCGGAGATGGCTTTGAGGGAGAGATGTTCCTCGCGGAGCTCGCTGAGCAGCCCTTCCGGACGCTCGGCAGAATGACTCGAGCGTGTAGCCAGGGCATTGTCAAGCGTGGTAGTGGCTCTGGTAAGTCCGTCATCGGCCTCCTTTGTCAGACGGCGCACCTCTTCCCAGTCACCTTCCATAGCCTCGATCACTTCCAGGCGGTCGAGAGACAGAGGCTCTCCATCGAGGGTTATCGCAGCGAGCCGTGCAGCAAGGCGCCCGTTAATCTCATGCCGCTCGGCCGCAGACGATTGTTTCTGCCTGACGAGGTTTTCCCGCTTACCTTTAAGCCGCTCGAGGCTCTCTTTTTTTGTGGAGATCTCCTCTTTTGTCTCATTCACGCGACAGTTGGCATTATCAAATGCGCGGGCAATGTCGGTTTCGAGCGTATCGGGGTCGGTGTCGCCGATTATATTGTGCAAATCAGCCTTATAGGACTTGATAGATGCCTCGGATTCATCATAATCTTTCCCGGCGTTGGCGAGTGCGGTCATCGCATTGGAGCGGCTCTGCCTGAGGGCTTCGGTGGATCCTTCGAGGCGGGCGAGAAGGTGGCGTGCCTCATTATAGGCAATCTCGCATGTGGCGAGGCTCTTCTCCGAGTCGTCTTTATGTTTCACGAGGTCGGCTCTGGCCTTATCCAGTCGGTCGTGAGCCTTTTTTTGCTGAGAGGCGAGGTCGAGATAAGTGTTGATGGCTTCAGAGGTCTCACGGCTCCTGGTGTCGGCTTCGGGTAGGAGGGCGCGGAGGTCGGCGACAGGCCGAGCGAGAGAAGGGCGGAGCGCGAGCAGAGCCGATAATTTTGTCAGAGTGCGATTATGCTCCTTGCGGTCGGCGGCCACGCTTTTGCCGAGCTCGGCTATCTTGCCGGTATTTGAAGATATCAGCTCGGTGAGGTCATTATACTGCTTCTCCAGGGCTGACAGTTCGCTCTGTTTTGATGCGATGAGAAGCTCTATGCCGGTGACGGCCGGGAGATAATTTTCCTCAGCCTGATAGGGGTGATCGGTAGATCCGCAGAGGGGGCAAGGAGAGCCGTCGGAGAGTTTGCTTCGATGCCGCTTCCAGTCGGCGGAGGTCATGAGGGTGAGGCTCTTTTTGAGGGTGTCGATGTCTTCTTTCACTGACCGGATGTCAATACCGTCGCGTTTATTTGTCAACGCCTTGTTGGCATCCCCCAAATCAGATATTTCATTATCCTTACGGGTAATCTCGGCGGAGATGCGCTCGATATCCTCTGAAAGATCTATAGCGTCTCTGAGCGCCGAGAGATCAGCAGAGGCCTCTGCGGCTGCGCTTTGGAGAGAGGTAAGATTTTGGCCGGCCATCTTTGCCGAGAGCTCGTCCTCGGAGCTGAGAGCCGAGTTTACAGCCGCTTGCAGGCGCTCTGTCTCTTTGTCTGTCTTGGCGGTGAGAGCCACCTTGGTGCTGAGGGTTTCAGAAACTTTCTCAGAAGCCTTGGCAATGTCTGCGATATTATCGTTAAGGGCTTTGTCGGCAACCTTATACTCTTCCTCAGCTTTAATGAGAGCTGCCCGGTGAGTCTCGAGCAGAGTAGAAGAGGCTGTGATAAGAGTCTTAATCTTGCGGGCTTCCCGTATCACGGGCTTTTTCTCCTCCACCTCGGCGGCTGCCTTCCCGGCTGCCACCGTGAGCTCCTTCAGGGCCTCCATTGATTGACTGATGATCTTCTCCGCGGCCTCGATTTGAGAGTCGGTGTTGGTGATTTCGCTGGTGTAGGCCGCCTCCTTGCTCTCTGCGGCGCGGAGGTCGCGGAGGAGCTGACGCTCTTCGGTAGTGGCATCGCGACGGAAGAGGTCGGCGGCCTTAGGCGCGAGGGCGGCTTTTTTCTCATCAGCGGCCTTGACGGCTGCCTCAAAGAGAGAAATATCGGAGGCCATCTTCTCATCTGTTTTATACCATGCGAAGGCTTTCTCAAGGGCCGCGATCCTCTCTTGACGCTGCTGCTCCTCGGCATTGAGGCGCGTTATATCGGCATCGAGAGTTGCAAGCTCCTCCGGGGAGAGGATACTCTCCTTATAAACTCTTATGCGGGCATTGATCTCTTCGAGAGCCTTGTTGGCGGCCTGGAAGCGTGAGGCTGTCTCGGCGCCAATGGCTTTGTAGATATGTCCTGTGCCCACGATGCTCTCGAGGAGTTTCCAGCGGGCATCGGGCTCCGATTTAAGGAAGCCGGCAAAAGCGCCCTGGGCGATTATGACGGTGCGCTGGAAGCGGTCGAAATCGATGCCGAGGAGGTCAGCGGTGGCTATTTCGAGCTTCTCTTCCGAGGGCTTTCCATTATTGTCGCGCCCCAGACGGTAAAGAGCCATTTGGGCTCTCTCATAATTGCGGAGCTTAAACTTCACGCTCCATTCCGAGCGATAGATCCTCCCGTCGGGGCCGAGGAAAGTGAGCTTGCTGTAGCCCGACTTTTGGCCGTGGGAGAGGATGTTGCGTGGATCGGTCTCACCTATGTCGCCCTGACGCGCCGAGTCGGATCCGAAGTCGCGAAACTTTGTCTTGCGTTCATTCTTGCGGCGGGTGTAGCGGGGGGTGTTGCCGTAGAGAGCGAGGCAAATGGCGTCGAGAATAGTAGATTTTCCGCTCCCGGTGGGTCCTATGATGGAGAAGATATTCCCGGCGCCGAGGGGGCCGCTTACGAAGTCGATCACCTGACCGCCGGGATGGTCGAGTGATGCGAGATTGAGTATTTCGAGTTTGAGAAATTTCATTGTTCCTGAAGGGAATCAGAGAGCAAGGCAGCCTCGATGATGTCGTTGACCAGGGCTTCCTGGCTCTCGGAGAGCTCGGCGCTGTTGACGGCGATGAAGGCTTCGGCGAAGGCCTCGCGGGGGTCGCGGTTGATGATATCGTCGGGAGTAGCGATGGCGGAGGCTGTCTCGGCGCCATCGAAGTCGTCGGCGATGACAAGCCCTTTGATGGCCAGAAGAAGCCCACCGTTATCCTCTATGATCTCCACAATTTTCTGCCGCTCTTCGGTGTCGGCCAGGCGGTCGGCGGGGAGCTTGACCACCACGTAATGACGGTTGTCGGCTTCCGTCTTAGGAAGTTCTTTCAGAGCCGACTTGATGGCGCGCCGGAGCTCGGCCGGGGGGAGGGGAGTGTCATCATCGGGCACTACCACCAGGTTACGGGGTGGCCTGAACGGGATGCGGTCGGTAGAGGTGCTACCGTCGGAGGCGATATTTATTATGTCGATGCCGTGGGAATAATGGCGCTCGGCTATCGACATAGGCAATACGCTCCCCGGATAGCGGGCCCAGTCGGTGCCCCAGATCCACTGGGCACGGTGGATATGGCCGCAGACGAGAAATGAGGGACGTATCCCCTCCCAGTCTTCGAGCCTCACCTCCTCCTGTCCACCAATGATGCGCTCCGATGCATCTGTGGCGGCGATGACGGCGCCGGAGGCATAGGCATGGGCCATCATCACTATCGGCTTGCCGAAATTGAGCTCGCTTGCGCGGGCCAGACCGGCGCGGTAGATTTCGTTTGAGCCTGCTGAATAAGAGCGATTGCCGATTATGTCGGAGCGGAGATAGGGGAAGGCCACCACGACTATCTCCTCGCTCCCGTCAAGCGACCTGACGGGGAAAATCACCTTATCGTAGTCAAACTCCCTATGACCTGCTGAACCGTCGGAGGCCTCCACCCAGCGCCCCGGTATCTCACCCACGATATTGACTCGCAGAGGGGAGAATATTGGGCTGGTCATGGTTAGCCGCGAGGCCGAATCGTGGTTGCCGGCTATGATGATCACCCGCATGCCGGCAGTCTCTCTCATAACCCGGCCGATGAACTCGAAATATGCCTTCTGAGCGTTGACTGAGGGATTGGGATTGTCAAACACATCGCCGGCAACAAGGAGCAGATCAGGCTTCTCCTCCTTGATGCGGTCAAAAAGCCATGAGAGGAAGATTCGCTGCTCGGGCAGGCGGTCTTGCCCCATGAAGGTGTTGCCTAAATGCCAGTCGGCGGTAGCGAAAACCTTCATTTGAGGAAGTCGAGGAGGGGCCTGAGGTCGGCCGGAGAGAGGGCCCAGTCAGTGACGAAGCGCACGGCTGTATAGTGAGGACCCGGAGTGCCCCAGGTCTCGAATGTGGCAATCTTGGCCAGGCGCTCAAGGTCATCATTGGGAATCATGAAGAAGAGCTGATTGGTAGTGGAGTCGACAACCGGCTCATAACCATGGGCTATAAGCGCGCTGCGGAGGATTTCGGCTGTTGCGATACCTGTCCGGCCGACGCGCTCATAGAGCCCATCGGTGAAGAGGCGTTCAAACTGAAGGCCGAGCAGGCGGCCTTTGGCTAAAAGAGCGCCGCGCTGCTTTATCAGGGGAGTGAAGTGGCGCAACAGACCGGGGTGGGTGATGACCACTGCCTCGCCCATCAGCGCGCCACACTTGGTCCCACCGATATAAAACACGTCGGCAAGGCGCGCCAGATCGGGGAGGCTCACATCATTAGCGGGCGATGCGAGGGCATAGGCCAGACGGGCACCATCGATAAAGAGCGGCATGCCGTGGCTCCGGCAGAAGGCGCTGATGGCCTCGAGCTCGGCGAGGGAGTAGAGAGTGCCAAGCTCAGTGGGCTGAGACAGATAGACCATTCCGGGCATCACGGTGTGGTCGCGCGACGGGTCGGCGCGGAAGGTGTCAACGAGAGATTTTATCTGCTCCACCGTAATCTTGCCGTCAGTGGCGGGGAGGGTTATTACCTTATGACCTGTGGCCTCCACGGCTCCGCTCTCATGGACGGCGATATGGCCGGTGTCGGCAGCCACCACGCCCTCATAGCGGGCCAAAAGTCCGTCGATGACAATAGAATTAGTCTGAGTGCCCCCGACGAGGAAGTAGACTCTGGCATCGTCGCGAGCCTTACCCCCCTCGGGAAAACAAGCGTCGAGGATGAGCCGGCGTGCACGGCCACACACTTCGTCGGTGCCGTAGCCGGGAGTGCGGTCAAGATTGGTAGCTACCAGAGCGGCGAGCACCTCAGGGTGGGCTCCCGCCATGTAATCGGAGTCAAGTCTAAGCATATCGGAATAAGTGGTTAAGTCGGCTGAACCGAATAAAACAAAGGAGAAAAATTGACCCGGAGACATATAATGTGCCGGCCAATGTGCAAAGATAATCAAATTCCTCATAACCTCATTATCAATCCCGGCAAAAAAGCATCGGGACAGGCTGAGAGAAAAAATCAATAAAAGTTGCCCGATATTTTGGCGGGTGATAAAATTGGATTAAATTTGCATACTGACCGCCGGAGATACGTTTATACGGCAACCCCACCCGCATTTCATATTGACTTACCTTATAATCCCTCATAATGCCAAAAGTAAAGAAAACCCTCAACATCATAAAAAACGATCCGTGGCTCGAGCCTTATGCTCCCGCCATCACCGGTCGTCATGCCCAAGCCCTCGATAAGGAGAAGGAGCTCCTGTCGGGGGGCGCCAAAAACCTCAGCGATCTGGCCAACGGTCACAAATATTTTGGCCTACACCGCGAGGCCGATGGCTCATGGGTCTTCCGTGAATGGGCTCCTAATGCCACCGGTATTACCCTCATAGGCGATTTCTCGGGCTGGCAGGAGCAGCTTCGCTACCGTCTGGAGCCTCTTGAGGGGGGAGTGTGGGAGATTAAGCTCCCGGCCGATGCCCTCAGCCACGGACAGTTCTATAAGATGATAGTCCACTGGGACGGAGGGCTTGGCGAGCGCCTTCCGGCTTATGCCACCCGGGTGGTTCAGGACCCGACTACCCACCTCTTCTCAGCGCAGGTATGGGACCCCGCCACCCCCTATCAGTGGCAGGTCGATAAGTTTAAGCCTGACACCAAGCCCCTCCTTATATATGAGTGCCATATCGGTATGGCTCAGGAGACAGAAGGCGTCGGGACCTACGCGGAGTTTCGCGACAAAATTCTCCCGCGCATACATGCCGACGGCTACAACGCCATCCAGATAATGGCCATCCAGGAGCATCCCTACTATGGCTCCTTCGGTTATCACGTCAGCAATTTCTTTGCCGCATCTTCGCGCTTCGGCACGCCCGAAGAGCTCAAGAGCCTTATTGATACGGCCCATGAGATGGGCATAGCCGTGATTATGGACATCGTACATTCCCATGCAGTAAAAAATGAGAATGAAGGTCTCGGCCGCCTCGACGGATCCCCCGACCTCTATTTCTATGGCGATGACCGTCGCGAACACCCCGCATGGGACTCTCTCTGCTTTGACTATGGCAAAAACGAGGTATTACACTTCCTCCTCTCCAACTGCAAATATTGGCTCGAGGAATATCACTTCGACGGCTTCCGCTTCGACGGCGTCACCTCGATGCTCTATTATAACCACGGACTGGGGCAAGACTTCGGATCATATGGCGACTATTATAACGGCAATCAAAACACCGACGCCATCACCTATCTTACCCTCGCCAACAAGCTTATCCATAAGGTCAACCCCGCGGCAATTACCATCGCCGAGGAGAT
>CAZAUV010000082.1:0-10924 GCA_964488335.1 uncultured Bacteroides sp. | reverse complement strand
ACTCGGGTAAGGGCTTTATGCGCCATCATGCTGGTTTAAATGAAAGAGCCGTGTCATTGACCATTATCTGCTTAGACCGGCGCTGAGGCGGAGAGCTACACTCTTTTCAACTTTTTTTGAAAAAGTAAAGGGGAGGAGGGGTGGGATAATCGCTTTTTTTGTAACTTTGTATTCTTATTCCACCATCATTTGAAGTTTCTTGAATGTCAAGCCATTACAATAATATCGACCCTATGGAGGGCTCGTCGTTTGAGCCTGATGAGCTTCCCGCCGGCGGGAGGCGGGTGCGACGCCGCGCCGCAGCCCCTGTGCAATCGCCCGTAACCGAGGGGGCGGCCATTGATGCCGGCGCTACTCGCCGCGCGTTTTCTGCGGCTAACCCTCAGCCCCGGGTCGCCGGGCCTCAATCCGCTCATGACCGTCCGGCTCAGTCACCTAAGCCCGCCCAGCAGGCATCGACACCCCGTAGCGAGGCGCCACAAAAAGCTGCCCGGGCCGCCGCGCCAAAAGGGCCCGGTATGATAGAGCGGCTGCGCGCCGACAAGCGCCCGGCTATCTTTGCGGGTGTAATATGCCTCATCGCCGCCACATATATCACTATCGCCTTTATCAGCTATATCGTTTCGGCCGGCCCCGCCGACCAGAGCATCGTGATCTCTACCGGCCTTGACGGTGCCATTGCGGCCTCGGCTCAGGTGAAAAACGCTGCCGGGCCTTTCGGCGCGTGGATTGCCGAGACTCTGATAAGCAACACTTTTGGCCTGGGATCGTTGGTTATACCTATCTATCTTTGCCTCTTAGGCCTGGGACTTGTCGGGCTCAGGCGCCTCCGCTTCTGGAGCCTGACGGCAAAAAGTCTCATTTCCCTCATTGCCATATCGGTAGTGATCGGGATGGTTACCTATCAGACCCCGACATCTTTTTTCTGGGGCGGTCTTCACGGCCATGATGTCAATGAGTTTCTGCTCAATGTCACCGGCATCTGGGGCATGATAGGCGTGAGCATCATCCTCGTGGCCGCCCTCGTGATGATTTTTCTCAAGCAGATCACTTACACCATCGGTCGCGTAAGCCGGTTTATTTCCGACCGCCGCGAGGCAGCACGCCTCCGCCGCGATGAGGCGGCTAAAGCCAAGGAAGAACCCGAGACCGATGCTGCCGGCACCAACGCGGAGCCTGAGAGAGAGCAGTTTGAATCGCCCGCCGACGACTCCGCTCCCGAGGAGGGCCCCCACCCTGCCGAAGGTCATTCAGCTACAGATGCCCCCGAGGTGACTTTCCACGGCCCGGCCGACTCTCAGACTGAATATGACGAGATGGACTACAGCGATGACACCGACGAGCCCGACAATATATATAGGCAGGGCCCTTCGGCCATTCGCCCTACAGCGCCCCTCGCTCCGTCGGTCCAACACGCGCCCTCGCGTACTTCTGCTCTCGACGACACGCTCGACTCTGCCTTAGACTCGACCAACGCCTCCTCTCCCGGCGCTTCGGCCACGCCCTCAGCTCCGGCCACGCCATCGACTCCGGCCGCTCCCTCAGCTCCGGCCACGCCCTCGACTCCGGCCGCTCCCTCAATCCCCTCCCCTGCTGCCGCGCCACAACCCTCCGGCGAGCCGCAAGTGACGGTGGCAACGGCTGCTCCTATCGAGGTCGCCCGCGAGAGCTCGCCCGCGACCTTCGATGCACCGATACCCGAGACACGCGACAGCTCCGATCATTATGACCCCACTGCCGAGCTCTCGCGCTTTCGCAGACCCGGTCTCGATCTCCTCATCGACCGGCCCGAGGGCGAAAACGCCCTCAACGAAGAGGAGCAGCAGACCAATATTGACAATATCCGCAATATGCTCGGCACCTTCGGCATCTCCATAGCCCGCATCGAGGCAACGGTTGGCCCCACGGTGACTCTCTACGAGATTGTCCCCGCCGAGGGTGTCCGCATCAATCGCATCCGCTCCCTCGAAGACGACCTCGCCCTCTCCCTCTCGGCCATTGGCATCCGCATCATCGCCCCCATGCCTGGCAAGGGCACCATAGGCATAGAGGTGCCCAACAAGAAAGCCCGTGTGGTGTCGATACGCTCCATCCTCGCCTCCAAGAAATACCAGGAGTCGACGGCAGAGCTCCCGATGGCCATGGGCGCCACGATTTCCAACGACGTCTATATCGCCGACCTCACCCGCATGCCCCACCTCCTCGTGGCCGGCTCTACGGGTATGGGTAAGTCGGTGGGTCTCAACACCATCATCGCCTCAATCCTTTACAAGAAGCACCCGGCCGAAGTGAAGTTTGTGCTCATCGACCCCAAGATGGTAGAGTTTTCACTCTACAATAAGATTGAGCGCCACTATCTGGCCGCTCTCCCGGGCGAAGATGAGGCCATCATTACGGATATGAATAAGGTAGTGCCGGTGCTCCAGTCGCTCTGCCTGGAGATGGACCAGCGTTATGAGCTCCTCAAGGCCGCCAACGTCCGCGCCGTCAAGGAATATAACGAGAAATTTATCAACCTGCGCCTCAACCCCAATAAGGGTCATCGCTATATGCCTTATATCGTGGTGGTCATCGACGAGTTTGCCGACCTCATCATGACGGCCGGCAAGGATGTCGAGACTCCTATCGCGCGCATCGCCCAGAAAGCCCGCGCCGTGGGTATCCACGTGATCCTTGCCACTCAGCGCCCCTCGGCCAATATCATCACGGGCGTAATCCGCGCCAACTTCCCCGGCCGCATCGCCTTCCGCGTGACCCAGCAACTCGAGAGCCGCATCATCCTCGACCGCGCCGGAGCCAATCAGCTGATAGGCCGCGGCGACATGCTCTTCTCGCGCGACGGTGTCATAGAGCGCGTCCAGTGTGCATTTATCGACACTCCCGAGGTGGAGGCCATATGCGACCATATAGCATCCCAGGTGGGCTACTCCCTGCCTTACCAGCTCCCCGAATATGTCCCTGAAGGAGGTGGCGGCGCCGGCGGCGATGGGAGCGGCTTGGCCACCGACCGCGACCCCCTCTTTGAAGATGCTGCCAGGCTCATAATTCAGGAAAATGTGGGGTCAACCTCGCTCATCCAGCGACGCTTCGAGGTGGGCTATCCTCGAGCCGGCAAGATCATGGACCAGCTCGAGAAGGCCGGCATCGTTGGCGCCGCGCAGGGTGGCAAGCCCCGAAAGGTCAATATGACCCTCTATGAACTTGAGCAATGGCTCGCATCTACCGGCACAACACAATATCAACCCCTCACGGGCGGAAACGACGATTTCTGAACTCCCTGACGCCCTAATCCGTTTATCCTCTGATGAAACATTTAAAGCCCCTCCTGCTCCTCCTGCTCCTGAGCGTTGCCGCTGCCTCGGCTTCAGCCGCAGGCCCTTCGGCCTCCTCGCTGGTCTCTTCGGCCGTGGCCAAGATGAAGGCCGCCAAGAGCCTGACAGCCCGCTTCACCGCCTCAGGCGAGCCCGGGCAGCCCCATCAGGGCGGCACTCTCACCATTGCCGGCAGCCGCTTTACCATCGACTCTCCCGCCATAAAGATATGGTTTGACGGGAAGACGCAGTGGACCTGGAGCCGCGATGCCGGCGAAGTCAACATCACCGAGCCCTCCCCCGAAGAGTTGGCTCAGGTCAATCCTTATGCCATCCTCTCCTCGCTCTCCTCGCGATATAAAGCCTCCTATCTGGGCAATCCTTCGCAGCGCACGGTGCTTCTCACTCCCTCGATGCCCCGGCCCGAAGTGAGCCGCGCTGAGGTGACTTTTGGCGCCGACGGTTTCCCCTCGCGCATGAAACTCTTCTTCCCCTCCGGATCTATAATGACAGTGACCATCACGGCCGTAGCCACCGGAGGAGCCCTCCCCGAGTCAACATTCCGATTCGCCCCCTCCAAAGCTCCCGGCGCCGAGATTATTGACCTCCGATAATTCCTCATCCCTAACTCCTAATTCCTAATCGCATGACAATGCACACTCGCTGTCTCATCATCGGCTCAGGGCCCGCCGGCTACACCGCCGCAATCTACACTTCCCGAGCCAATATCGCCCCTATCATCTATGAAGGCCACCAACCCGGCGGCCAGCTCACTACCACCACCGAAGTAGAAAACTTCCCCGGCTACCCCGACGGCATCCAGGGCCCGCAGCTCATGGACGACCTCCGCTCACAGGCAGCCCGCTTCGGCGCCGACATCCGCTCCGGATTTATCGACAGCATCGACCTCTCATCCCGCCCCTTCAAAGCCAAAGCCTCCGATGGTTCAGAGATTGAGGCTGAGACCGTTATCATTGCCACCGGCGCCTCGGCCCGTTACCTCGGCCTCCCCGACGAGAAGCGCTATCAGGGCATGGGAGTAAGCGCCTGCGCCACCTGCGACGGTTTCTTCTATCGCGGCAAGCGTGTGGCAGTGGTCGGAGGCGGCGACACTGCCTGCGAGGAGGCGCTCTATCTCGCCGGCATAGCCTCAAAGGTCTTTCTCATCGTCCGCAAAGACTATCTCCGCGCCTCTAAGGTGATGCAGCAGCGGGTGCTTGACAATCCCAATATCGAGGTGCTCTTCAACACCAACACCACCGGCCTCTATGGCGAGGAGTTTGTCGAGGGCGCCCACTTGGTTGAGAATATCGGCACCCCCAAAGAGCAGCGTTTTGACCTGGCCATCGACGGCTTTTTCCTCGCTATAGGCCATCAGCCCAACACCAAACTTTTCCCCTCAGTGGAGGTCGACGACCAGGGATATATCAAGACAGCCCTCCCCACCACTGCCACCAACATCCCCGGCGTCTTTGCTGCCGGCGATGTGGCCGACCCGATCTATCGCCAGGCCATCACCGCAGCAGCATCCGGCTGCCGCGCTGCCCTTGATGCAGAGCGCTTCCTCATCGAAAATGCCTGACGAATGTCAGTCATATCATAATCCGTCATAACATAATAAGAGCCGGGGCCACCGACGATTGTCGGCAGCCCCGGCCCGTTTATCATCTCCTTACCGGAGCTTTGGCTCTCTTGGCTTCACTGCAGCCTGATTACATTCTCGATGCTTGCAGGAGTAATATTGTGGAATTGTTTGAGCGCTTGCTCCAGGCTTCCACCCTCTTCGAGGTGCTGAGCTATCAGCTCATTAGCTCGATTGACCGACTTCATGCAGTGGTCATAAGCCCGCTGGGAGATATTAATGGCGTTAGCGTTGCCGGTTACAACTATTTTACCATTATCTACCGCCTGAAGTTTGAAGAAGCGATACCATATGACTCGGGTTATGACCTCGTCTTCAGTCACCATATTGCCCCGGCGTATAGTTGCATCAGGAGCGACGGACGCGAAGTCATAGTCGAGATAAGTGTTGTTGGCCACTAAGTCATCGATTTGGCTTTGGGCGCTGCTGCGCGAGAGAAGGACATAGCCATCCTGTGAGGTGGACAACAGCTCTTCGTTAGCGGAGCTGCAGCTCTGAATCATCAGGCCGCTCACGGCAATAACAATGCCGATAAACAGTTTCACGATTTTCATAAATCCTACTGATTTTGGGGTTAAACTTATTTTCCTTATTCTCCATAGATTGGAATGCGATGGCAAAGGTAAGGCAGCCTGCATCCATATCCAATTTTTAGAGTTAGAAAAGGGTTCGAGGAGCGTTAGAAAATGGTTTGAGAAGGGTTAGAGAAGAGTTAGAGGGAAAAATACCGGCCATTAACATACTGATTTAACACACTTTACGCAATCAGAATTCTTAATGCATGGCATAATCTTACCCTTTGAGCTTGATAAGCAAGGGTTGATTCGCTTCCCGGTATGACCACGGGGCTTTCGTTTAACCTAAAGACCTATACTTTAGAGATTTGAAGGCGATGAGGTGGCGGATTCCCTGAAAGAGCCTTGATCAAAGACGGCGATGGCAAGCTCATAGTGCCATCTCCCTTAAAACAGACAAATCAACTTGTCAAGATCCTTAAGAGTCACCCGATTATTAAACAATTTTTCTCGAAGCTGATTGCGATGATAGGAGATGGTGGCCTTGCGTCGCGCCGTAAGAGAATATAACGAGAAATTTATCAACCTGCGCCTCAACCCCAATAATGGTCATCGTTGATGCAGGTCAATGACCAGGGATATATCAAGACAGCCCTCCCCACCACTGCCACCAACATCCCCGGCGTCTTTGCTGCCGGCGATGTGGCCGACCCGATCTATCGCCAGGCCATCACCGCAGCAGCATCCGGCTGCCGCGCTGCCCTTGATGCAGAGCGCTTCCTCATCGAAAATGCCTGACGAATGTCAGTCATATCATAATCCGTCATAACATTATAAGAGCCGGGGCCACCGATGATTGTCGGCAGCCCCGGCCCGTTTATCATCTCCTTATCGGAGCTTTGGCTCTCTTGGCTTCACTGCAGCCTGATTACATTCTCGATGGATTCCGGAGTGACGTTATGGCAACGACTCAACGCCTCCTTTAAGGAATAACCTTCACTCAAGAGGCCGATCAAAAATTGATTTGTTCCCTCAACGCACCTCATACAATGATCAAAAGCACGTTGAGAAATATTGATGTCTTCTGCTGTCCCTTTTACGACTATGCGCTCGTTTTCGACAGCCTCAAGCTTAAAGAAGCGATACCAGATAACTCGGGTAATGACCTCGTCTTCAGTCACCATATTGCCCCGACGTGAAGTTGCACCAGGAGCGATGGACGCGAAGTCATAGTCGAGATAAGTGTTGTTGGCCACTAAGTCATCGATTTGGCTTTGGGCGCTGCTGCGCGAGAGAAGGACATAGCCATCCTGTGAGGTGGACAACAGCTCTTCGTTAGCGGAGCTGCAGCTCTGAATCATCAGGCCGCTCACGGCAATAACAATGCCGATAAACAGTTTCACGATTTTCATCTTTGCTTAAGTTTTGTGGTTATCTATAAGAGGAGTATGATTACAGATTGAGGACCTGATAAATCCAGTAAGCATAGAAGTCAAAGCCATGAGGCCACGACACCACTAACTGAGTATCCCAACAGTAGGAATAGTTCATCATTCCGGTAGAGATAAATTCATATCTATCAGACTGGTGATATGGTTGAAGCCAAAACGAAATATGCTCTTTAAAATCATCAGCAGGGTTTTCACACGTAAAGCTTAGGGAAATGGGCTCTACTGAGGGATTGTAGGCACTGAACGCGAGTCGCTGGGCTTTCCCGGTATTTAGATTCTTAGTAAAGAAGTAGGGACAAGCATTATACGAATAATCTACCAAATGTTCCATCTCATAGGTCTCGCTTGGATAGACCGTGGCGTTGATCTGTGCACTGACAGCTATCGTGCCGATCAGTGCCAGAAAGAGTGATAATAGTAATCTCATTGGCAAGTTGGTATTAGAGGGTTAAACATAGGGCTTTATTTCTCAGAGCTCTGATTTTTTCTAATAATTAATATATCCTGTAAGAGTATAGTCATCTCCGGTAATCTTCAGGAGCATACTCTCTCCACGATGATCCTGAAGGAAGCCTACAACGATTTTACTCTCATGGCTCGAAAAGAGGCATATCGTATTGTCTAAATCCCAAAGTTGAAAATCCGACGCCTCTCTAACAAGAGGAGACTCGCTGACAATTTCTCCTGCGTCGTAATCTATTATACATATTACTGGGGCAGGTGGTATCCTTTGTCCTCGATTATGATCATCTTTCTTATTATCATCCTCAAACATATCTTTTGTTTCCGGATCTTCGGCAAATGTAAGCTGGGGATTCCAAGCAGCGATGATAAGAAATACTGTGTTTATTAATAGATGTTTCATTAAAGAGATTTATTTAATTTCCGGCAAAGGTAAGGCAGCCTGCATCCATATCCAATTTTTAGAGTTAGAAAAGGGTTCGAGGAGCGTTAGAAAATGGTTTGAGAAGGGTTAGAGAAGAGTTAGAGGGAAAAATACCGGCCATTAACATACTGATTTAACACACTTTACGCAATCAGAATTCTTAATGCATGGCATAATCTTACCCTTTGAGCTTGATAAGCAAGGGTTGATTCGCTTCCCGGTATGACCACGGGGCTTTCGTTTAACCTAAAGACCTATACTTTAGAGATTTGAAGGCGATGAGGTGGCGGATTCCCTGAAAGAGCCTTGATCAAAGACGGCGATGGCAAGCTCATAGTGCCATCTCCCTTAAAACAGACAAATCAACTTGTCAAGATCCTTAAGAGTCACCCGATTATTAAACAATTTTTCTCGAAGCTGATTGCGATGATAGGAGATGGTGGCCTTGCGTCGCGCCGTCAGAGATGCCGACTGATAGGACGCAAACCCTAAACGTATCATCAAAGCAAGCTGATATTCGTTGCGGCTCAACCGTTTGAGCGCGAGCCGACCGATGACTTTATCAAAATCAGGAGATATCTCCAATACCGATTTTCTTACCTCATCCCAGATGGGATCGTCGGGCAGGACCAGACTCCCCTTACCCCACGCGGCATAAAGAAGCCGAAAGCCTTCAGTGGTCCTTCCGTCGTCTGGAAGAACAGCCACTTCATGCAGCATGTTAATCAACCTATTTATCTCTTTTTCTTGATTGCGGAGCATCTCCTCCGACATCTCTTTGTGTTGTCTATGCCTTAATTCCACCTTCTCCGCTACTTCGCGGGCCCTCTCCTCAGCTGCAACGCGGGCTTCCTCGGCAAGGATTCGAGCCCTCTCTTCAGCAGCAGCGCGGGCTTCCTCGGCAAGGATTCGGGCCCTCTCCTCAGCGGCGCGGGCCTCTTCAGCAACAATGCGGGCCTCCTCAGCAGCTTTTCCGGCTGCCTGCCGCTCAGCGTCTTCACGCTTCATCTGATTGAGCTCCGTCGTAACCTTATCAATCGATGTCAATGCCTCTGACAATGAGGCCTTTTTCCTGGATATGACTCTTTTAGAAATATATAGCCCTAAGCCCAATGCGAGGCAAATGATCACAACCGAGACAAGCCCCATGGTCATATGCTTCTTCCCTCGCGACAGCTTCTCCCGTTCCCGCTCATGAAAAGTATAGTTATATTTGGCATTTTGCATCATTACGGCCTCCGAATCATGCTGATTATAGTTCTGCTCCATGGCCGAAAGATATTGTGGAACATAATTCTTCAGAGTATCCTCGCTCGAAAAAGGTCGCAATTCAGGCTTTAATAAAATTCGCAGAGAAGTGATTCTGTAGCTTTGGTTGGTGCTTGTCAGATTGCTATGGGCGTAATAATATGCCGAATCATATTTTCCGGCCTTATAATAGACATCAGCTGCAACGGCGCGGCAATAATCCTTATCAGAATTATAAGCCCTCTCGGTGACTGAATATATATATTTCCTTGCCAGATCAGTCTGACCTCTATTATTTAAAAAATCGGCATAATCAGCCTCCATAAGCGCTAATTCCGCATCACCATATTGTCTTGCTATCTCCAGTGCTTTCCTTAAATATGTTTCAGCCTTATCATATTGTCCCTTATTTGCACAGAGTGAGCCCAGAAGCTGATAGTCATAATGGATCATATCGCTGTCACACTCCGTCTCCGACAGCCTGAGGCTCTCCTCAAGATATGGCAGAGCCTGATCATAAAGACGCAGATTGTTGAGCAATCGACCGGTCTGACTCACTATGCGCCGGCGCAGATAGGGATCGGCATCGTCGGGAAGCTCATCGAGCGAGCGCTCGAAATAGTGCAGGGCTGTCGGTAGGTCGCCTAAATCGGAATAGACTCGCCCGCAGTAATAAAGCACCTCAGGATACAGACCTTGATCATCATGCTTGGAATAATAGTCCAAGACTGAGAGTATGAGGCTGTCGCTCGTGTGAGGTATATAGGCTTTGTCGGCGACCTTTACTTCAAGGAAGTCGCGGAAATGCCTGTCACTACTGCTGAGATCGTCGGCCGGAAATTGCGATAAAAGCTCTAATGCTTCTTCCGGGCGATGGCCGGCCAAGCTGTCAATGCGGTCGAGTCGCGCATCATGGGTCGAAGATTTACATCCCCACACCGGACCTATGACCATGACAAGGAGCATAGTCAGTGATGCTATCGCTTTTTGGTGCTTTATCTTCATTGCGGCAAGTAGTGTTGAACGGTGCAAAGTTACCATCTTCGCTATCTTCCTCCAAATTATAGAGTTAGAAAAGAGTTAGAGTAAGGGACATAGGCAACGACAATAGTTGCGCCGCAGTTTCACGGATTTTGAAAAGTGTTCGAAAAGTGTTCGAAAAGTGTTTGAAAAGTGTTCGAATTTTACTTATAACCCTCTGTTTGACTGATGATTAAGCCGAACATTAAATTTCAAAATCAATTCAGTACAGATCGCAACATTTCAAAACCGGCCCAAATATATCTTCGCCTTTAAAAAACTTCTTGATGGGCCTACCGCTGCTCAATCACCATGAGAAAATCGCCATACTGCGCTCATCATTCGCGCTCGTTCTCCCCTTTCGAAGCACTAATTCTACCCCGGTTAACGGCCTATTCACATTCAACTCACTTCCATCAATATTTTGACATCACCGCCACCGGCCTTTCGGAAAGCTCCTGTGTGAGTTCCCATCTCTCTCCCGAGCACTCCCCGGCCTTCGCGATGCCCTATCATCTCTCCCACCGATTGCTGACCAGAAAAATATTGTTACATGCCGGTAAAACTTGTCACGGGTAGTAACACGCATTAATAAGTCTCCCCGGCAGCTGGTGAGACAACTGCCGGGGAGACGGATATATTGCTTTATCGGTCTTATCAGCCGATTACTGCGTCGAGGAGGTGATTGTAGAAGCAGCTTACTACACCGAGGCCGATGATGCCGGCTACGCATACCCAGAGGGCGAAGCGCTCTGAGCCGGATGAGCGGAAGGTGGCAACGGGGCCTTGCTTCTCGGAGATAAACATTGCCTTGACAACAAGCAGATAGTAATAGAGGGAGATGATGGTGT
>CAZAUV010000081.1:4878-10977 GCA_964488335.1 uncultured Bacteroides sp. | reverse complement strand
AGATAGTTGGCGAGGCCCTGGGTGGCTGCGCCTACGGTGTAGATGTTCATGCGGTTGGTGCCCGCACCCATGATGCCGCGCAGGCCACCGGTGCCAAACTCGAGATCGCGGTAAAAAGCCTCGATCAGAGGGGTCTTGTCGGGATTGTTGAGGAGGGCGGTCACTTCGGCGCGCGTCTCATCATCGTAAGCGTCAGAGAGCCAGGTCTTGGCCTTGGCAACGACGCTGTCGAGCAATTGCTGATTAGTTTCGCTCATTGTCTATGGTGTGAATTTTGATTATTGTCTTAATGATTGACAGCTCAGGAATAACAATTATCCGGGAGCATTGTCGCAAAGTTACACATTTTTTAATAAACGGAGCGTCGTTTTAACAAATAAAGCGACGGTGCAACAAAAATTCGGGCCGGAGAAAACGCCATTGAAAAATCATTGAAAAAAGAAACGAAAAAAATGACCCGAAAATTTGGAAAATCAAACCATCATCATTACCTTTGCGTTGTAAAAGCAGAGAGGCAAAGCCGGGAGAGCCCGGTCCCTCAGCCTCAATCCCTCTCACCGCAGAGAGGCCCCATCACCACATCAAAGTTGATTGGGAAACTCATCAAATCTATATGAAATGCCGAGACAAGCTCGGTCGGCCAATGGCGGGCCTCACGCCCTTGTGGCGCTCCCCCCCCCGGGGAGAATAACAGAGGATTACAAAGGCCGGCTTTGCACTCAAATCCTGTCATCCGGAGTTTCATCGCATCCTTTGGTGTGGCTCTTACGGGCGGCCGGTCATCATCTACTGATGGCCGGCCGCTTCGTTATGCCCCTCTCCGGAGCCGCCGGGCCGTCATCAACGGCCGCGTAGAGTCAAGCCCCGATAAAAAAATTTCGTTAATTGCCGAAAAATCATTACCTTTGTCACCGCTAAGAGCCGCGGCCTCGGGTCGTGGTGGCGTAATACGTTAATAATAAACAATATAACATAGAAATGTCAACAAACTTAGACCCCGCCTCCCTCGCCCGCAAGGAGAGCGAAGAAGCTCTGGCCAATGAACAGAAGGCCCTGAAGACTCAGAAGACCCTCCTCTGGGTAATGATAGCCATTGTGGCCGTCATCCTTATAGTCCTGATCTATATCTTCGCTATTCGTAAGCCCGGCATCCAGGCCGCCAATGAGGCTATTGCCCAGGCCGATATCTCCCTCAATATCGGCAACGACTCCCTCGCTCTGGCCCAGTATGAGAAGGTGGCCGATGACTATGGCTACGACGCCGGCAACCGCGCTGCCCTCTCCGCTGCCATCATCCTCTATCGTCAGGCTCAGACCGACACTGCAGGCCGCGATGCCAAGCTCAACAAGGCAATCGACTACCTCAAGAAATATGACACCAAAGAGAGCATCATCGGCGCTTCAAGCCGCTCTCTCATGGGCGACTGCTATGTCAATCTCGGCAACCTCGTCGAGGGCCGCAAATGCTTCGCAGAGGCCGCCCGGCTGTCAGACAACAATCCCGCCTACACCCCCTTCTTCATGATGAAGGAAGCCACCGTCGACCGCGAGATGGGCGACTATGCCGCAGAGGCTGAGATCTACCGCAAGATTGTAGACAAATATCCCGGCTATGGTGCAGCACAGGGCATCGATATTAAGAAATATCTCGAGCGCGCCGAAGCACAGGCTCAAGCAAAGTAATCTCCTCCCAAGGGTTTATAATTCAATCACCCTCATCAGGCCTGAGGCCCGGCGAGGGTGATTGACTTTTTTTGCGGATAGCTCAGATGATGGCCTCCACCTCTTTGAAGGCAAAAGGAGGTAGGGGTGACGACGCACCCTCCGGGAGCAGAGAAAGGAAGCCGTCGGAGCTCACATCGCCGACCGATGCGGCGAAGACGGTACCGTCAGGGCGCCGTCGCCATAGATGGACCCCTTCGCGACGCCACAGAAGCTTTAAGTATCTATGGTGAATGGCAGCCGCATCAATGCCCGGCTCAAAGGCCGTCACTATCCTTGACTGCATCTCGCGCGCTATTGCCTCCACGTCCATTACGGGCTTATCAGGATGAATGGCGCGTAGCGATACCGGATTGGGGGCATCACTCTTAAACACAAGCTGATTGACATTGAGGCCTATCCCAACGATGGCATGGGTGAGCGCCCCCCCGCAGATGCCACATTCAATCAGGATGCCCGCAATCTTCAGGTTGCCGACATAGATATCATTTGGCCATTTCACCGCCACCTGCTCCCCGACATCAGGGGGCAGATGGGCCGCCACCGTATCGGCAACAGCCAGGGCCACCGCCTCAGAGATGACAAACTGCCTCGCAGGAGCAATCTCATCAAGACGGCGAAGGAGGAGGCTCATCGTCACATTGGCCCCCGGCTCAGATTCCCAGCTGTTGCCGCGCTGACCGCGGCCTGCCGTCTGCCGCCGGGCCATCAGCATAGCTCCATGGGGCAGACTGTCGAGTCGGCGCGACATCTCGCTGTTGGTCGACCCGGCCTCTTCCATGATTATTATCTTGCAGTCCATAGTCATTCCCTCTTGATTTACGTTGTTTTATTGCTCTTTTTGGGGAAGGACAACTCCTCCCATAGCGTCGAAATTACTCTGCGGGCCAGAGTGGAGTCGTCAAACGATAAAATATATCCTTCCTTGGCGCCGGCATAAGCACACCCTGTCTCTGCCCCGGCCATAAGCCCCGAGATAGAGGGATGTTTCTTAATATATGCCGAATTGTCGCAGGCCGTGATGACGCACTTTTCGTTGAGATAAATCACATAATCACCCATCATTTTGTGGGATCTGACCTCGCCTAGAGGATACAAAGTCTCGCAGATATGGTCAATAAAAACTTGTGAACAAGCCATGGATTAAATAATTGCGGTTAAAGAATCGGATGTTGCCCGGAGAGATGGCGCGGCATTATGGCGGAGCGTCCGTCAGTCTTTCAGAAATGTCATGACGTGCAAAGATAAGCAAATTCTATCTGTCAGCCCGCAGATTTTTGCACGATTTCAGGAAAGAAATTTGGAGAGAGTAAAAAAATGCTGTAACTTTGCATTCCGAAAAGCCCCGTTAGCCGGGGATAAGATTGCGGTAGTGGCTCAGTTGGTAGAGCATTGGCTTCCCAAGCCGAGGGTCGCGGGTTCGAGCCCCGTCTACCGCTCAAAGTGTAAAGCGCTGATTGTGAGGGCCGTGTACCCGCAATCAGCGCTTGTTTTTAGGCTCGCTGGATGGGGGAAATCGGAAATAATTGGCCCGTTTTGGGCGGTTTTAGGCCACTTATAGCTGAAAAACGGTACACAATTCGGTACATTCAAATCTAAACAATTATGGCTACTTTATCTATCAATTTGGACCCGCGCGGGAAAGCTAACTCTAAAGGGGAGCGCCGCGTGGTGATGGTCCTCCGGCATAAGTCGGAGAAGGCCTACATTAATCTCGGTATCACGTTAAACGAAGACCTGTGGGACGCTGAGGCCCACGCGCTAAAGCGTAATGCCCGCGGGGCGAGAGCTATCAACCTCGGGCTGCAGCAACAACTCATGGAGGTGACTGAGGCTCTTGAGTCTCGTTTCGGGCGCTTCCCCACGGCCTCGGTGAAGGAGATGGCGGCTGTGGCTACCGCTATCATCCGAGGTGAAGACCCAGATGATAGTAAAGTGCCAAAATTCGCTGACGTCACAGGGCAATTCACGGCTCTAAAAGTTAATAAGACTACGATCGGCATGTATGAACACACACTGTCGCGCATCGGGAACTTCCTCTCTGCGCGACAGGAGGCTATTGAGTCGTTAACTTTTGAAGCGATGGATCTTGCGTGGCTCGAGTCCTTTGAAGCTTTTCTGGCGCGCACCGCCTCGAAAAATGCTCGTAACATTCATTTACGAAATATCCGCGCGGTGTTTAACTTCGCTCTCGATCATGACCTTATAACAGTCTATCCTTTCCGCCGCTTCAAAATTCGTCCGGAGGCAACGCGCAAACGCTCGCTTAGTGCCGATGACATCCGCCGCATCGCCGATTATCCGGTGGAGGCGTTTGGGGAGATTTACCGCGACATGTTTATGTTGACGTTTATGCTTTGTGGCATAAACGCTATAGACCTTTTCGGACTTAAGGAGATGACAGCAGAAGGTCGCATAGAATATAAAAGAGCCAAGACTCATAAGCCTTACAGCATTAAGGTTGAGCCTGAGGCGGCTGCACTTATCAATAAATGGCGCGGTAAAAAGGCGCTCCTTTGCATGGCTGACCGATATGAAAAACATAGCTTTTTTCTTCATCGGTGTAATATTTATCTGGGGAAAATGGGGGTGGTGACGCGTGTGGGACGTGGTGGGAAAAAGGTCTATGAGCCGGAGTGGCCGGGTCTCACGACCTATTGGGCTCGGCACTCCTGGGCGACCATTGCCGCGAGTCTTGACATACCGAAGGAGACGATCGCCGCGGCCCTGGGCCATGGCGGTAACACGGTCACCGACATTTATATCGATTTCGACCGCCGGAAGATAGACGAGGCTAATCGACGCGTCCTCGACTGGGTGATGTATGGCAAGAAATGAGCAACGCCCCGGCACTGGTGAGGTGTCGGGGCGTTGTCAGAAGCTCCAAAGGGAGTAGGTGAGGGTGAGGCCGATGAAGGGCTTGATGCCGTGGCCGTCCCAGCCGAGGCCCACGGATGGGCCGAGGTGGAAGCGTTTTGCGGGGGGAGCGGGGCGGGGGTAGATGTCGAGGGTGACGAGGCGCGGGTCGTAGCCTTCGACAACGGCGCGATAGGTGGTGGTGTCGGTGTATGTGCGGCGGGTGATGGGGATGAGGACGGTGGCGGAGTCGGCGGCTTCGCCTTCGACGGCGGGGAGTTTCGCGGTGTCGGGAGCCGCGGGCTCTCTGCTCGGAGGAGCCCACCGCTGGGCTGGGGCTGTTGGGAGGCGGGCTGTCTGGTGGCGGATGATGGTGTCGGGGAGCGCGGGGCGCGGCTCGGTGATGCGGATGGTGTCGGCGGTCGTTGCGGGGGCTTTTGCTGCGTTGTGGTCGGCTATGGCGAGGCCGATGGAGATGCCGACGGCGAGGCCGATTATCGCGCCGATGATGGAGCCCTGGATGTAGGAGGAGGTGGTGTCTGTCATTATTTTTTTTTGAGATTTTTCGTAATTTTTTATGATAGAAACTTGCTCAATTCAAAAATAATGACTACCTTTGTAATGCGGTTGAACGACTGACCGCAAAGGCGAAACCCCGGAGCCTAAAGAAAGGGCAACCCCACAAATCTTAATAGCCATGAGCTTCAAAATCATCTTTAAGATTTGGAAAATTAGAGTCGCTTTTGAGATAAGCATCTAACTTCCAAAGAGGTGGCGAAAGCCTTAAATCTACCCCGTAGCAGCGGGGTAGGGCCTCTGTGGGGTTGCCCTTCGGGGTGCAAAGATAATCAAAATTTAGAATTATGGAAAATGAGAAGAGAGATGGGCGCGGAGGTGCGCGCCAGGGCGCGGGAAGGAAGAAGGTAGCTGACCGCGAGTGTCGGATAGCTTTCGGTGTGTCTCAGCGCGCAAAGGCCGGGCTGGAGGCTTATGCAGCTCAGCGGGGGCTGTCGTTGAGGGAGGCGGCTAATGAGTTGTTTGAGGCGCTCCCCTCTGATTGAGTTTCGCGGCCGAGGGAGCTGACAATCTGTTGTTCGCGCTCTGAGAGTCTCCACTGGTGACGTTCGTTTTGCTCGGCTGCGGCTCGCTCGGCTGCGGCTCGCTCGGCTGCGGCTCGCTCGCTCAGGAGGTAGCCGCCGCCATAGAGGGTGCCCTGCTGATTGTCAAGGCGGCGAATGAAAAGACAGTCGCTGGGGGCGATTTTGAGGGTGATGCCCCGCTGGCAGATTTTCCCGAGGAGGGCCGAGGTGATTACTTCGACGGGGTAAGAGTGGCGCATGTGTGTGGCGGTGACTGATGCTGTGTGGAGGCTTGTGGCTTGTCTGACAGCTTTGCACAGGTCGCCTGCTATCATTATTCTTACTTCGGGGGTGAGGTTGGTGATGAATGAGGTTTTGACGACGGCTCCGTTTTCGTAGGTTATGCCGCAGTCGGCGCAAATATAGGTCTCTCCTTCAAGGG
>CAZAUV010000081.1:0-4868 GCA_964488335.1 uncultured Bacteroides sp. | reverse complement strand
GGGGGGGGGAGAAGAGGGTCAGGGCGGGGGCGAAGAGGAAGTAAGGGATGGCGCGCTCGTTATACCATCGGCGGATTTTGGCGAGCATTGAGAAGGGGGGATTGTCGAGGACGATGCAGCCGGGGGGATAGTCTTCGGCCTGGTAGTCGCCTCCGGGGCGGAATGGGCGGATTATTGTGCGGTTGTCGAGGGAGATGATGTTGTCGTTGACCCATTTTTTTATCGTGTCGTAGATATAGGGCGGGGTATAGCAGTCGTCGGTGGTCTTTTTGGGTTTGAATTTCTCGACGAAGGCGTCATAGTCGTTGAATTTCTGCTGGCGGGTGATGGGTGAAGGCGTCGGGGATTGTGGGATGTCGGGGAAAAGTGTTGGGGTGTTCATCTGTAGAGGAGTGCTGTGGGGGTTATGGCTTCGGTGCGGGCGAGCCAGCCGGTGAGGAAGCGGGCGCGCAGGGCGGCGGAGCGGGTGTTGTAATAGGTGAGGCGGGCGGTCTTGAGGGTGTGGAAGGTGGTGAGGGGGTCGGGCGCGTTGAGGGCCGTGAGGGTCTTGGGGCCGACGATGCCGTCGGCTTTGAGGCCGAGGGCCCGCTGGGCGGCAAAGATGGCTGCGGGGCCGGCGTTGTACATCCAGTCCACGAGCATGTTTGCGATGCCCTGGTGGGTGATTTGGTCGGCGCGGCAGCGGTCCCAGAAGCCGCTTTTTGCGATGGCTCGCCATTGGGGGTAGGTCATGCGGGCGAGGTCGGCCTCGGTGGCTGCGGGGCGATGGGTGAAGGCTCGGAATGTGGCGAGGGTCACGCCGCAGAGGGTGGGGCCTCCGGAGTCGCCGGCCACGGTCTTAACTCCACGGGCGGCGGCGCGGGCGAAGGCTGTCTGCGGGGTGTCGGCGGCGGTGATGCGTGCGCCGGTTTCCCAGTGTAAAACGAATGGGACGAGGGTGTCGAAGGATGCCATTGCAAAAAAAAATACCAAAATAGTTATAAAATAATTTGCCCAAATCTAACAAAAATGCTATCTTTGCGTTGTATTTAAAGGATTATGCTGATGAAACATAGACAATTTTGCGCAGAGCTTACTGCAAAGGGTTGCTTTGTTTTAAGGCATGGCAGTCGCCACGATGTATGGATTAATCCGGTTAATGGCAAAACATTCGCTTTGCCGCGGCATCCATCGCAGGAGCTGCCAAATGGTCTAAAATGCAAAGCAATAAAGGCTCTGGGGGTTGAATAATCCCCATCCTTTCTTGCTAAACTAACTAAACAATTCAAATGGAAACGGCTACCTTAATTGTTGAACGAGCATCTGACGGAGGCTTTTGGGCTTATCCGGAAGAAGAATTTGATGGCTGGAGCTTTTCGGGTTTCGGCAAGACGGCCAAAGAGGCTGTTGAAGACGCTGTGGCAGGTTATCATGAAACACGGGTTGCTCTTGTGGAGTCCGGTAAGGACGTGCCTGACTTGAAGTTTACCAACAAATATGATATTCAATCGTTTTTTGATTATTTCTCGTTTCTGAATATATCTAAAGTAGGAGAGATGGCAGGGATTAATCCTTCGCTGATGCGGCAGTATGCTTCAGGTCTGGCGAAGGCCAGTCAGAAGCAATATGATAAGATACGTAAGGCGGTGTCTCATATAGCTGAGGAGCTAACTGTAGCTGAGTTTTGATTGAGCATTAAATCCTTAAATACGCCAGGGAGGTGACTGAGGTGGAGACCGAAGTTACTTCCCTCTTTTTTACGGGGTTTTAGCCGGCTTCGTTGGGGTGGGGTTCGCCGGCTTGGGCGGGGTCGAAGGTCTGGCCGGCGAGGATGTCTTGTGGTGGCTCGCGACCGTCGGTGCAGACTGAGCGGCGGCAGTGCCATAGTTTCCAGTAGTCGCGCTGGCGGGTGACGGCGGCGAGCTGTCGGGTGAGGGCTATCTCGCGCTCGTTGGCGGCGACGAGGGCGCGCTGGACTTCGCGGAGGCGGTCGGTCTGGTCGGCAAAGCGGGCTTCTTTGTCGGCGAGCTGTGCGTTGTGGGCAATGTCGCGCTCGTTGAGCATTTGGATAAGTTCCATGTTTTGTTGCTGGTTAAGCTCTATCTGCTCGCGGAGTAGCTGAAATTCTTCGGTGCGTGCTGCTGTGGCCGCTGTGTCGGCTTCGGCTTGGGCTTTTTTGCGGCCTGAGCGGAAGGCGTAGGTGATGGCTCCTGAGGTGGCGATGATGCCGAGAATGGTTGTCAGGATTGTTGTGAGGTCAAATGAAGTCATGGTAATGGAGGGTTTGGTCGGTGAGGTGGTCGGGGGTGATGGGGTGGGCCTTGGCGTAGGCGCGGGGTGTTGTGGTGATGGCGCGGAGGAGGCCGGGGAGCTGCCGCCACCACGGCAGCGCGGTATCGAGCGGCTTGTGGTAGTGGTCCTCGGCGGGGGTGGCGTCGGGGCCGAGAAGCAACTGCCAGGGTGATTTGACGGCGGCTTCGGGGATGTTGTAGCCTCGGCATTGAGCGAAGGCCACGGCGTCGCGGAAATGTCGGATGTCGGCCTCGGGGTTTGCAGACCGCTCCAGGACTACGCGGAGGGAGAGGTCGTGCCTCGGGTAGATGTTGTGGGCCTCCAGGAGAGCGGTCAGCGTGAGGTAGGAGCGGGGGCCGAGGTCGATGAGGCCGTGGCAGGGCCACCATCGGCCCCGGGAGTCTCTGCGGACGCGGATGTCGAGGCGGACGGGGGCGGCCGACGCGCAATGAGGAATGGGGCGGGAGCCTTCGTCGGGGGTCGCAATGTATCGCGACCCTACAGGCACGGAGGAGCAAACCGCGGACGGGGGACGGTCTTGGCACTGCCAGAAGGGGCGGAGGAGCCGCGCCCACCATCGGCGGGGCGGCAGGTAGGTCAGGGTGTTGTGGGATGCGAGCATTGGGGGAAATGTATAATATTTTTTGGATATATAATAATTTTATTATATCTTTGTGGCGTTTAAGAGCGACACGTTATGAATTGGAACGACATCCGCAGAATTGCTCTCTCCAAGGGCTTTGTTTTCGAGCGTCATGGCTCGAAGCACGACATCTATTGCAATCCCCGGACGGGGGAACGCATCCAGATTGAGAGGCGCTGGAGCCAGGAGGTGAGGCGTGGTTTGCTGAATGTGTTGCGCAAGAAGTTAGGTTTTTAATTTCAATGAGTTATGAAGGTTATTATTGAAAAGCAGTCGGCCTCTGAGGGAGGCGGCTTTGTGGCTTATAATGATGGTCAGGGCCTGGTGTCGGTCATCGGCACGGGGGCGACCATAGGCGAGGCGAAGGATGATTTCTACAATTCGCTTCACGAGATGGAGGATTGTTACCGCGAGGCGGGTGAAGATGTTCCCGGAGAGCTGACGGAGGCGGTTGAGTTTCGCTTTTCGCTGGCTTCGGTTTTCGAGGCGTTTCCGTGGCTAAATGTGACGAAACTTGCACAGGCGATAGGGATAAATGCGTCGTTGCTCCATCAGTATAAGAGCGGGCGGGCATATATCTCTGAGGCTCAGCTTGCGCGCGTGGAGGCGGGTATTCACACGATGGCTGCTGAGTTGGCGGCTGTCAAGCTGACGTAGGCGAGCCGGGGGGGCGGCTTCGCCGCAATTAGGAATTAGGAATGAGGAATTGTCGTGGGGCGGTATGCGAGCATTGGGGTCAGGGGTTGATTTTTTGGCGGTAGAGGAGGAGTCGGGCGATATGGGTGTCGGTGCCGGAGGGTGTATAGGCGGCTTCCCGGCTGTTGGTGTCGGGCTTGAGGGGACTGAGCGGGTGGTGAGGGAATAGGTGGGCACGGCCGGGGAGTTAGATTTTAGATGTTAGTAGGGACGTGCCTTTGGCACGTAGATTTTGGATTTTGGATGTTGGATTTTAGAGGTGGTGGGAGCTCTACGAGTCGGCGGGATGGTAGGAGGCGGGGCATATTTGGCGGAGGGTGACGGAGGCGGTGCCCAGGGCGAGGTCGACGACGGCTGCTGTCGGTAGGTAGTGGCGTGGCTCGGGGGTGTCGTCGTCGAGGGGATCGGTGAATGTTGCGGGGCGGAAGATCAGGGGCGAGCCGGGAGCGGCTGAGTCGCGCTGCTCGCCGAGGGCCTTGGCGGCCTGTAACTGCACTTCGTCGCCGATGACACCGCGCTCTTGCTGGGCGGAGCAGAGGTCTTTGATTGACTGGATCTGTTCATCGGTGGCGTCCATTGTGTTGCGCATCGCCCGCGCCAGCTGAGTCTCGGCCTGCTGCTGAACAGCGTAAGTGGCAGTCAGATCACTCATCACACTTTGCAAACGCTGAACTGCGTTAATAGTATACTCCATTCTCGTCATGACGGAGGCTATCGCCCCGGAGGTGTTCTTCGAGGCTTTGTCTACCGACTCCATCACTTCCTCCAAGTCACCCAGTGCCATGCCTAAGTCGACGGCCTGCTGCTTGCCGTTAACTTTCATGTCAACTTTGAAATGAATATTGGTCTCTTTTGTCATAAAGTTTGTCGAAATTGGAACAAAGTGTGAAAAAAGTGTGAATTAATGGTTATATTTGAACACCAATAATAATGCTACAATTATGTTGCTTGAAATTTTCCGTTTTATTTGGTTTGTTATATCCGGCTTCTTTAAGGCGAGCCCGATAGTTTGCATTATATCTATAGCTCTGTTATGCAGACTGCTTTACTTGCCTTTCACGAAAGAATATAATCGAGGCCGCTGGTTTCTCAAATAAGAGACTTCCGGAAGGCATAGGCTGCTGAGAGGTCAGCGAGATGTTTTTTGCCATCGACTTTCATGTCTATTTTGAAGTAGTTATTGGTCTCTTTAGTCATAATGTTGGCACGGCTCTTTCATTTAAACCAGCATGATGGCGCATAAAGCCCTTACCCGAGT
>CAZAUV010000080.1:0-11266 GCA_964488335.1 uncultured Bacteroides sp. | reverse complement strand
ATATGTTCAACCGCTACATTGGACTTGGTGGAGCATTCGGATATTGGAGCGTATGGTATGAAGATGGTTGGGCAGCAGAAAAAGACTGGGAAATAGAAAGCGACGATAATAAACCGTCAAATTTTTATTTGCGTCCATCAATTGTGCTTAAATCACCGGCGTTAAAGATTAAACAGGTTGATTTGGGATTATATGCAGACCCGGGCATTATGCTAAACATTCCGTATCAACGAATCAATATACGACAATATACCAATTGGCCCGACTATGATTATAAATACGTGAGCACATCCAAAGGTCAATGGTTTGCCACGGATTTGCGTGTGGGTATTTTTGTGAATTTTGGCCCTTGCGGATTCAGTGCCGGATATGCAATGTCAAATTTGGATGTCTACAGCCAATATCGGCAACTTTCTTACAACGGCACTTCCTTCAGCAAATACTACCCGAAGAAATCATTCATGCAAGGAGCGTATCTTACCGCATCATATTACTTTTGATAAATACTGTTAAACATCGTATAATGCAGGTTAATTGTAAAAAAAAACAGGATGAAAAAGCCCATTTATTTCCTAATTGTAAAATGGTAGGATGAGTTTTTATCGAAAGAGCGTATCTTTGTTGGTTGGCTGAAGAGGAAACAGGCTCTGCTGAGGAGCAGAACACGCATTTTTTTTGCTCATCTGAATTGTTGGCGCAAAGATGCTAAAAAGCAACCAGTTGCAAGACTTTCATCCTACTTTTTCACAATTAGGCCGAAAAATTAAGGCCGTGACAAGAGTCACGACCTTAATGCCTCATGGAACTTGAAGTTATCGCGTCTATGATTAGAGGGCTTTGTGCAAAGTTAATCACGATTCCCCGCCCCACAAAAAATCTACAACATTTATGCATTTATGCTTTATCCACGATATTTCGGCCGCTTTTTCGGTCTGATGCCCTTCGCCAAACCCGAGAATGAGCACGACGAGCTCCCCGAGCGCCTCTGGGAGGTGACCATCTATCAGACCGCCGACGCCCCCTTCGAGCCCCGGGCGCTGATGTTTGACGCCGATACCCCGCTGCTCTTTGAGTGGGGCGAGACGTCGCCCGAAAATGTCATCGAAGGGTCAACGGCCACCCTCAAGCTCATCTCTCCCGACGACATCCACATAACCCAAGCTAACGAGAGGAACTTCTCGAGCGCTATCGGGCCGCCCGAGTCGCCGCAGGCCTCACTTGACGGAATGGTTGTCCACTTTAAAGAGACATATACCAATCGCAAGAACGCCAATTAGGCCTACTATTATGGCAAATTTCTGCATTGTCACCGATCGCCCCGATAATACAGTAATTATGCCCCCGAGGATCATCAACCCACATCCGATTCTGACAGGATTGAAACGCCCTGCCTTCGATGTATTCTTCTCCTGGGCAATAGTTTCAATTATGATTTCTTTCTTGTCACTCATATCTGTAAACTTTCCGCAAATATAACTAAAAACCATGGCCAAGACGGTAAAATTTGAGGTGAAAATCAAAAATGACGGTGGCGGTGTCCTGAAGAACATCGTCGTCGAGGCCTCCAATGCGGATGAGGCCATCGGGCGGATAGTCGAGAGTGCGAGCCAAGCCACGGATATTCTCCGCCGTATGGCCGACTCAGCCATAAGCCGGGCGCCCCTTTCCGAGACCATGCGTCAGCGTCTATCAGAGAGTAACTTCATCTTCTCCGGCTTCAAGACTTTCCACTCCCTCAATGAGGCTTTCCCCTCGATGGTTGATGCCAATGGTGATCTAAAGCCGTTCGAGCGGTTTTTGAATGACGTTCAAAAGATTGACAGGCAGTATAACGTTAACTACCTCCGGGCTGAGTATAACTTCGCAGTAGCATCGGCCGAGTCGGCCGCCCGGTGGGAGGAGATAGAGGCTGGCGGAGACCGGTATGACCTCCAGTATCGCACCGCCGGCGATGGCCGGGTGCGCCCGGAGCATGCCGCCCTCGATAAGGTGACCCTTCCGGTCTCATCCCCCTTCTGGGACTCCTTCATGCCCCCCAACGGTTGGAACTGTCGCTGCTCTGTGGTCCAGGTCCGCAAAGGCAAATATCCCACGACCGATATTGCCGAAGCCATCGAGCGCGGCGAGAAGGCCACCGTCAAGGATAAGCGCGGCATGATGCGCTTCAACCCCGGCAAGGAGCGGTCCGTCTGGCCCAAATACAATCCCTACACCATCCGCCGCTGTCGCGACTGCGACAGCGCCTCCGGCTCCGCTACCCTCGCAAAATTCATTCCAGAGAATGAGGTATGTGAAGTTTGCAGATTCCTTAGGACGTGTAGAAATTATGACACGACAAAACGTGTATGGGAATACATAAAGGAACTCAAGGAGGAAGCACCAATTATTGACAACACCCACATTGCAAACCTTAAGACTAATTCGTACTATCAGACCAGGAAGTCATTTAAAAGGGCAATCGGGCATGCAAGAGACCTTGAGGAAGCAGAGATGTATAAAAATATCTATGAACAGCTGTCTAATTTGGACTTCTTATGTTATAGTCCCTTAGGTGAAGGTAAGGATATAACTAACCAACGTGATAATAAAAATGTAGACTCAAAACAACATCGTGGCGTTTCTGGATATAACATATACTCTCTCAATCAAGGCGGTGAGACTTGGATTATCACGATGGAGGTATATAAGAATAGGAGCGAAACTATCTACCCCATCTTAAAAAAGAAATGAGCAATTGTCCAGCGAGGCTCCAGTCACCCCCATTAGGAATCAATCACTCATTTATCTGATCACAAAGGTAACCACAATTCCTCACGCAGCAAAATTTTCAGACAATATTTATGCTTTATCCGCGATACTTCGGCCGTTTTTTGGGCCTGACGCCCTTCGCCAAACCCGAAAATGAGCACGACGAACTCCCCGAGCGCCTCTGGGAGGTGACCATCTATCAGACCGCCGACGCCCCCTTCGAGCCCCGGGCGCTGATGTTTGACGCCGATACCCCGCTGCTCTTTGAGTGGGGCGAGACGTCGCCCGAAAATGTCATCGAAGGGTCAACGGCCACCCTCAAGCTCATCTCTCCCGACGACCGCACCTTTACCGACCTCTACGCCATCGACCCCCTGAGTGTGGTCCTCGAGGTCAAGGCCGACGGCGAGCTCTTCTGGCGTGGCTCCATCGAGCCTGAGCTCTATGAGGAGCCCTATTCAACCAGAGACAATTACGTCGTGGAGCTTTCTTTCTCCGACTTCGGACCGATGGAGCGCAACGGCTTCGGCCGCAACGGCCGAGTGACCTTTGATGAGATACTCAACGAAGCCCTGGCGGTGACGGCCCTGGAGGACTATTCGCTCAAGTGCGCCACCCTCATTTACGATGCCCCCGCAAACTCCAGGTCGCCGGTCAACATGACCGGGCTCTGCATCTCGTCTGACAATTTCTATGACGAAGACGGGCAGCCTAAGACGCTATATGATGCGGTCGAGACTATCCTCCGGCCTTTCGGCCTGAAGATGCGGCAGCAAGGCGGCCACGTGTGGCTCTACGACTGGCATTCTCTGACCACCGAAGCCACCACCGAAGCCCGGATTATCGACTGGACATCTACCAACATTACATTACGACAACCTTCCAAAACCCGCAATATGGAATATTGGTCATAATTCGCGAATAAGTAAAAAAAAGTGCTTTTCGTTTTTCCGACAATACTTTTGTCGGCGCATTGGCTGCCGGAGAGTAGCTGACCTAACGTTTTAATCCAAGTGAAGAATTTTTCATAACGATTTGGTTTTCACCCATAAAGTTACGACTAAATTTTCACTTGACCAAATTGTTCAACAATAAAATATACTGAAATTCAAACCATTATTTTTTAAGTTGAAGAATTTGCGTCAGCATCCGGCACCAATGTAAACACTCAGGAAGCGGGCATAAAAAAATAGGGATAACATTACTTCCCCCCTCAGGAATAGTTAAATGAAAGAACCATGGGGTAAGGGTGAGATTTTTATGCCGCCATGGGGGTGAGGAGTGAGTTTTTTGTGTATTTTTGCAGTGAATATGACTGACTGAGTAAGCCAATGACTGACAATCTTTCTCAAAATGGTCGCCGCTATGACCGGGATGACCTTCAGGCGGCTCTCGACTGTCTCCGCCGGGGCGGCATCATAGCCTATCCGACTGACACGGTGTGGGGGCTTGGGTGTGATGCTACCCGGGAGGATGCGGTGGCCCGGATAAAGGCTCTTAAGGGTCGCGCTGACGCTAAGGCGCTCATCACTCTGGTGAGCGACGTTGCGATGCTTGAGCGCTGGGTGGAGGATGTGCCTGAAGTGGCTCTGGAGCTGATCGAGGTTTCGGAGGCTGAGCCAGACGGCAGTCGTCCGCGTCCGATGACCATCGTCTATGATCATCCGTCGGCGGGGCTCGCTCCGGGCCTTAAGGCTGCTGACGGGTCGATGGCCGTGAGGGTGTGTGGCGAGCCGTTTTCGGCGGCTCTCTGCCGCGGTCTCCGGCGGCCGATAGTGTCTACGTCGGCCAATTTCAGCGGGGCTCTTACTCCGGGGTGCTTTGCGGAGATCGATCCCGAGCTCCTGGCAGGGGTTGACTATGTTGCTCAGTTTCGTCGCGACGATATTGTCAAGAGTCGTCCGTCGGTGATCATCAAGGTGTCTGACGGTGGCGTTTTCAAGATAATAAGGGAATAGGGGGCTATGACGGAGATGAGAGTGGATCGTTACCGCAGGCGCGTGTTGTGGCTGTCGATAGTCGTTGACTGGCTGTCGACGTCGGCGGCATGGCTGGCCTTCAACTGGGTGAGATTTGCTCTGCTCAATGTCGGCTTTGAGTCGCTCCGCGGCTTTCTGCTGTCGCCCAAGCTGGTGATTTCCCAGGGCCTTTTCCCTACGGTGATGCTTGCAATCTACTGGCTTTCGGGCTATTATAACGAGCCGCTGCGGAGGTCGCGGATGCGCGATATGCAGCTGACATTTTTTTCGGCAGTGGCCGGGACCATGGCGGTCTTGGTGGCGATGCTTTTGGATGATCTCACGCCTAATCTTGATGTGGACTATCTTCTGCTGTCGACGCTTTTTGTGCTGCTCTTCACGGTGGTGCTTATCCCGCGGCTGCTGCTGTCGCGGAGCGTCATCAGGCAGTTTGAGCGGGGCCGGGTGGCCTACCGCGCGATCGTTGTCACCGGTCCGGACGGGGCGCATACCGTCGAACCGGTTTTTCGCGATATCGACATCATAGGCAAGATGCCTGTCGGCGAGGCTGTGGCCCGCGAGGCCGAGGCCGATTGCTTCATTCTTGACGCGCTCCCCGGAGTGAGCCTGAGGGAGCTGATGCCGGCGGCCGGTGCCCTTATGGGATTGAACAAGCCTATATATATAAAGGCGCAGACCGACACGATTGTGGAACGACGCTATAATATGACTATCCTGTCGGGGATCAACCGGGCGTCGAGCCTGGAGCTTGATCCACTGATTGATATCTCGCGCAGCGAGATGCCGTCCTCTACGCTCAATATCAAGCGTGTGACAGACATTGTCATGTCGACACTGGCGCTGGCCGTCACAGGGCCTCTAATCCTCATCCTGGCCGGGGCGGTGAAGCTGACATCCCCCGGCCCGGCCTTTTACCGTCAGCGCCGTGTGGGCTATCACTGCCGGCCTTTTGACATCATCAAGCTGCGGACAATGCGCGAGGATGCTGAGGCTCGGGGGCCGCGCCTGGCATCAGACGAGGATCCGCGCGTGACCCCCTTAGGGCATGTCTTGCGCAAATATCGGCTCGATGAGCTGCCGCAGTTTATCAACATCATCCGCGGCGACATGAGCCTGGTGGGTCCGCGGCCCGAGCGCCCCCACTTCGCCGAGCAGATATTGGCTCGCGAGCCGTTTTATGCCCTTGTCCATCAGGTGCGCCCCGGACTGACATCCTGGGGTATGGTGAGCTACGGCTATGCCTCGAGTGTCGACCAGATGATAGAGCGGCTGCGCTACGACCTGCTTTATCTTGAGAATGTAGGGTTTAGCCTCGACTTCAAGATTATGCTACACACCATCAAAACCATCTTAACCGGAAAAGGCCTATGAGCCACGACACCATATCATCGCATCGCCCGGCATGGGTCAGAAACATCCTCAGGGCATGGCGCGAAGGATTTCTGGCCATTGTCCTCTGGCGGGAGAAAAACATCAAGGAGCGGACCTTCGTGATCCTGCTCTCGATCATAGTGGGCATCGTCGGAGGGCTCGCGGCCCTTCTCCTCCGCAGCCTCATCTTCTATATCTCCTCCTTCCTGACGCAGTTTATCTCCGTCACGCGGGGCAACTGGCTCTATCTCCTCTATCCTATGATAGGCATCCTTCTGGTGAGCCTCTTCGTGAGATATATCGTCAGAGACAATATCTCTCATGGCGTGACGAGGGTGCTCTATGCCATCTCTCAGAATAAGAGCCGGCTGAAGCGTCATAATATGTGGACATCGCTGGTGGCGTCGGCCGTGACCATCGGCTTCGGCGGCTCAGTGGGCGCCGAGGGCCCGATAGTAATCACCGGGTCGGCCATAGGGTCAAATCTGGGACGGGTCTTCCGTCTGTCGCCGCGCATCCTGATGATAATGGTCGGCTGCGGAGCTGCAGCCGGCATCGCCGGCATCTTCAAGGCCCCGATAGCGGGGATGCTGTTTACGGTAGAGGTGCTGATGATCGACCTGACTACGGTGTCGGTCATGCCCCTGATGCTCTCGTCGGTTGCGGGCGCCACCGTGGCCTATATCTTCACGGGCTATGATGCAGAGTTTTTCTTTGCCCAGAGCGAGCCCTTCGTGGCCCAGCGCATTCCGTTCGCCATCCTTTTGGGCATCTTCTGCGGCCTCGTGAGCCTCTATTTCACCCGGTCGATGAACATGATGGAAAATCTCTTCTCGCGCCTTAAGAGCCGCTGGGTGAAGCTGCTGACGGGCGGGAGCATCCTTGCGCTCCTCATCTTCATCTTCCCTCCGCTCTATGGCGAGGGCTATACCTCCATCATAGGGCTGCTCAGTGGCAATGTGCGCTCTATCGTCGACGGCTCGATGTTTTATTCCGAAGGCTCCAACGTGTGGTTTATCCTCGCCTTTATCGGGTGCCTCATCCTGGCCAAGAGCTTTGCCACGTCGGCCACCAACGGCGGCGGCGGCGTGGGCGGCACCTTCGCTCCGTCGCTCTACGTAGGGTGTATGGCCGGATTTTTCTTTGCATTCCTCTTCAATGAGGTCCTGGGGCTCGACCTCTCGGTCAAGAATTTCGCCCTGATGGGCATGGCGGGCGTGATGGCAGGCGTGATGCACGCCCCGCTGATGGGCATCTTCCTAACGGCGGAGCTCACCGGAGGCTACGACCTCTTCCTCCCCCTGCTCATCGTGGCCGGCCTTAGTTATCTGACCATCAAGATATTCGAGCCCTATTCCATCTATGCCATGCGCCTTGCCCAGCGCGGCGAGCTGCTCACCCATCACAAGGATAAAGCCGTTTTGACCCTCCTTAAGGTGGGCAACGTCATAGAGACCGACTTCATGACCGTCACCCCCGACATGGACCTCCGCTCAATGGTGAGCGTCATCTCCAAGAGCAACCGCAATCTCTTCCCGGTCATCGATGCCGACGGCCGGCTCATGGGAGTAGTGATGCTCGATGAGATACGCAACATAATGTTTCGCCCCGACCTTTACCGCCGCATGCATGTAGAGCAGTTTATGTCGATGCCCCCCGGCAAGATCGTCGACGGGCAGACCATGGAGCAGGTGATGAAGACCTTTGACGACACCGGCGCGTGGAACCTCCCCGTGGTCGATGACCGGGGGCGCTACATCGGCTTCGTCTCCAAGTCAAAGATATTCAACTCTTACAGGCGCGTCCTCCGCCACTATTCCGAAGACTGACACTCTTGGTCATCTCAGGATTATTAGCTACCTTTGCGGTCGCGCAGGCTCCGGGCGCCACACCGGTTGTCAATCTCTACCACGCGCGCTGCCCCTCCTTTGACCGGGCCTGCCCCTCCCCTGCTTTCAAAAAATCAATCATACATGAAAAAAATCATCACCCTGGCTGCGGGAGCCCTGCTCCTCGCCCTATCGGCCACAGCAACGGAGCCCCAGTCGACGGCCCCCTCGCCAGCCGATGCCAACCCCTATGCCCTTGCCGAGCGGTTTACTGCCGATAAGCTCGCCAATATGCTCTTTTCCACGACAGTAGACCCCCACTGGTTTAAGAGCGGAGATAAGTTCTGGTATTCATATAAGACAGGCGAAGGCACCCGCTGGTATGTCGTTGACCCCGGCGCACGCTCCAAACGCCCCCTCTGGGACCACGACAAGATGGCCTCAGAGCTGACCGCCATCGTCCGCGACCCTTTCATAGGCTCCAACCTCCCTATCGAAAATCTTGAGGTGGACGCCGACGGCCACACATTCACCTTCGAAGTGGTATCCTCTCAGGAAGCCCCCAAGAAGAGCACCGAGGGACTCGACTCCATCGCCGCCGCCAAGGTCAAGCAGCCCCGCCGCGGCGAGAAAGAGCGCTTCTTCTTTGCCTATGACCTCAACACCGGGCGCCTCACCCATCTCAAAGACAAGGAGAAAGAGACCCGCGAGCTCCACTGGGCATCGGTGAGCCCCGACGGGCAGACCGTGGTCTACGCCAAAGACCTCAACCTCTACCGCATGAGCCGCGCCGACTACGACAAGCTCAAAAAAGATGAAAACGACACCACCGTCACCGAAATCCAGCTGACCACCGACGGCGTGATGGACTTCGGCTACGGCCTCGCCTACTCATATCTCAACACCGACACCATCTGCAACGGCAAGCGCAAGGGCGTCTACGGCCTCTGGAGCCCCGACTCACGCCACTTCGTGACCACCCTCGAAGACAATCGCGCCGTAAAGCCCCTCTGGGTAATCAACTCAGTGGCCGAGCCCCGACCCACCCTCGAGACTTATAAATATCAGATGCCCGGCGAGATGGAGGCTCCCGAGGAGCACCTCTATATCTTTGATATGACCGACAACACCCGCAAGGAGATCGACACCCGCCGCTTCAAGCATCAGACCCTCTCTCTGGCACGCCAGCCCCGCCGTCATAAGGAGCGCGCCATGACCGACGTACCCTCAGTATGGCTCGGTGACAACAACCGCTTCTTCCTCAACCGCTCGAGCCGCGACCTCCACCGCATCGACATCTGCTCCTACACCATCGGCCAAGACACCATTGTCCCCATCATCGAGGAGCGCATGAACACCTATCAGGAGGTGCGTCCTCTCGCCGCCATCAACGACGGCAAGGAGCTCATCCAATGGAGCGAGCGCGACGGCTGGGCCCATCTTTACCTCTATGACGACAAAGGCAACCTCAAGCGCCGCCTGACCGACGGCCCCTGGCATGTCCATAACATCCTCAACGTCGACCCCGCCACCCGCCGCGTCTACTTCACCGGCATGGGTCGCGAAGCAGGCGAAAACCCCTATTATCAGCATCTCTACAGTGTGAGCCTCGACGGCGGTCCCGTCCGTCAGCTCGACAAGGGCAATTCGTTCCACGCCCCCGTCATGGATGATGCCGCCCACTTCTTCGTAGACAATTTCTCACGCGTCGACACCATCCCCGAGACAGCCCTCTACGATGTCAGCGGCCGCAAGCTTATGACCCTCGAGCGCGCCGACTTCTCCCATCTCCTCGCAGCCGGCTATAAGTTCCCCGAGGTCTTCAAGGTAAAGGCCGCCGATGGCGTCACCGACCTCTGGGGCACCATGTACAAGCCCTTTGACTTTGACTCCACCAAGGTCTACCCCATCATCGACTACGTATATCCCGGCCCGCAGGTTGAAGCCACCAACTATCCCTTCACCCGCATGGCACCCCGCACCGACCGCCTTGCCCAGGCCGGCTTCATCGTCATCACCGTAGGCAACCGCGGCGGCCACCCCGACCGCTCCAAGTGGTATCACAACTATGGCTACGGCAACCTTCGTGACTATGGCCTTGCCGACCAGAAATATGCCATCGAGCAGCTCGCCGCCCGTCACCCCTACATCGACATCAACCGCGTAGGCATCCACGGTCATTCCGGCGGCGGCTTCATGTCTACCGCGGCCATCCTTCAGTATCCCGACTTCTTCAAGACCGCCGTATCTTGCGCCGGCAACCACGACAACCGCATCTACAACCGCTGGTGGAGCGAGACCCACCACGGCGTCAAGGAGAAAGTCTCCGAGCAGGGCGACACCACATTTGTCTACTCCATCAAGACCAACCCCGAGATTGCCCGCAACCTCAAGGGCCACCTCCTCCTGGTCCATGGCGATATTGACAATAACGTCCACCCCGGCAACTCCATCCGCGTGGCCGACGCCCTCATCCGTGCCAACAAGCGCTTTGACTTCCTCCTCCTCCCCACCCAGCGCCACGGCTTCGGCAACATGAACGAATACTTCTACTGGCGCATGGTCGACTACTTCACCGACTATCTTAAAAACGACCGCGCCGCCCACCCCGTCGACATCCCCGTAAGATAAGTCATCCACCGACACTAACATAAGGCCGGGGGAGAGATGGCTCAGACCGTCTCTCCCCCGGCGCCGTTCCTCCACCCTCCCCGTCTACCTGCAAACACCCTCCTCCGTCGCGCGACAATACTTCCTTTCAGGGCAATAACGAGCCTGAGCCGGAAACCAAATTCGGTTGCCCTTACAAAAAGCCTCCATTTTTAGTTGCCGCCTCGCATAAGCGTGAGTGAAGAACCTTAGTTTTGAGTTTGTTTTTGGGCAAAAAAAAAGCAAACTTCCATGTGTAGGCATATTATTCCCGACCTGATAGATGAGTATTCAAAAAGTTATATTTCTTCCTCTTTTCTGTCTATGCATTAACTTTATTCAATGTTGCGAAATAGAGAAAGCCTATAACCCAGATTGCAAACTCCTCCATTTCGGGAGGTTTAGAGAACAGAATTTTTTATAATTTTGTAAATGAAATAAAAACACTTATATCCAAATGGTAAAAATAACTGTAAGAGATACCGAGGTTAATGTTGTAAAAGTAAATGGAGAGGACTACATTTGTCTAACCGATATGTTGAGGGCCAAAGATGGAGACTTTTTCATTACTGACTGGCTACGTAATCGTAACACGCTTGAATTTATTGGTATTTGGGAGAAAGTGTACAACCCTGATTTTAATTATGGCGAATTCGCCATAATTAGAAATCAGTCCGGTCTCAACAGTTT
>CAZAUV010000079.1:0-11308 GCA_964488335.1 uncultured Bacteroides sp. | reverse complement strand
AAAACCTCTGGAAGCTCACCAACATGGCCCTCGAAGGGTTCCGCAACATGGGTTGCGAGATAGGCAACACCTCCACTCCCATCATCCCCCTCTTTATCCGCGACAACAACAAGACCTTTGCCATCACCCGCGACCTCCTCGAGGAAGGCATATTTGTCAACCCCGTCGTAAGTCCCGCCGTCGCCCCTCAAGACACCCTCATCCGCTTCTCCCTTATGGCCACCCACACCGAAGAGCAAGTGGCCACCGCCCTGGAGAAAATTCAGAAGGTGTTCCGCAACAACGGCATCCTCAATTGATTGTAACATACTGTTATATTATTTGCGCGGAGGCTATCCTTGATGTGTGCCTCCGCGTTTTTTTACCCTCCCTGATGATTGACATCACTCCCGAATTAGAGCAATGGCTGGCCCTCCACAGCTCAGAAGACACTTTCCGCCTGCGTCTGCGCCATCATGCTGACCCAATCCTCTCTCAGGCTATCGACCAGATTGACCGGCGCCGGAAAGCAGCCGGGCGCTTCCCTTTGGCCCTCAGCCACAAGCGCTTCATCATCCCTACCGACCTCTCGGTCGAGCAGGCCACTTCAGAAGCCCTCGCTGCTATCCATGCCTCTTTGTTCGGGACAAGCTTTAATGATCACCTTCATCTCGACCTCACATGCGGGCTTGGGATGGATGCTTTTGAGATGGCTCGGCGGGGAGCCAAGGTAACTGCCATCGACCTCAATCTTGATGTGGCGGAGGCGGCTTCACACAATTCTCGGGTAATGGAGCTCGACCAGAGGTTTAGAGCTATAGCAGCCGACTCTTCCGAGTTTATCAACGACCCGACACTCGCCTTTGACTCCATTTTTATCGACCCGGCACGAAGGGCCGACAGCGGACGCCGCCTCGTGGCCCTCGCCGACTGTGCTCCCGATGTCACATCCATGATGAAGAGGCTCCTTATGATTTCTCCTAAGGTGATGGTCAAGGCTTCTCCCATGCTCGACATATCTGCCGTCATCGCAGAGCTCAATGCCGCTGCCGGAACAAAAGGAGCCGTGAGCCGTATTATCGCTCTCGGCACTGCGCGAGAGTGTAAGGAAGTGGTTGCGATTGTAGAGCGGGGCGCCGTTGCCTCCCCGCTCATTCAGGCCATCACCCTCCTCCCCTCCTCTGAGATCAATACATTTACGACCGGTCTCAGGTCGCCGGAGCAATCATGTGCAATCCCGACAACAGGCGATTTCCTTTATGAACCTTATCCGGCTGTGATGAAGCTCGCCGCGTGGGGCTCCATCCAGGCCCTCAGCCCGGAGCTGAGCCAGCTTAATCCCAACACCCACATCTTCACCTCACGGACACCGGTAGACACCTTTCCCGGGCTGGCAATGCGCGTAGAGCGTGTAGAGCCGCTTAACGACAAAGCATTAAAGTCCATCTCACGCGACTATCCTATGGCCAATGTCACCACCCGCAATTTCATCATCTCAGCCCCTGAGCTCGCGCGACGCCTGAAAATCAAGGAGGGCGGCTCAACACGTATCTACGGTGTCCGCGCCGGCGCTTCCGCCTCTTTGATCCTCATTGTAGCCTCCCCCACATAATGCACCTTTACCCCGGAGCTTGTGAGCGCCGGGGTAAGGAAGGCTATGTCAGATTTTATGATTACCGCTAAAGGGCTTTATTCTGCGGCTTCATCGGCCTTCTCGGAGCCTTCTTCCGCTGCCTCATCGGCTTTTTCCTCTTTAACAAACTCGGTAATGCCGGCGTCAATAAGGATATTATACCACTGGAGGAGCTTCTTGATGTCGGAGGTGTGGACGCGCTCGTCGTCAAATTCAGGGAGCACTTCGCCAAAAAATTCGCGAATTTTCCCATCCCCTCCGAGAGCCTTCACATCCACTTTCTCACCGCCGGTCTTGGCCTTGACAGCCTCGAGGACAGTCGAAAGGGCCACATCCTCGCCCGTGGTGTAGATAGAGATATCGCCTAAGGAAATCACCTTGTCGCGAGCATAGGCAGGCACGCGGCGCTTGTCGCTCAGCCCTTCTACGATGAGCATATTTTTACCCTGACTGACAAGGCGATAGAGGCCGGGGCGACCGGCTATGGAAAATATTGTGCGGAGCATCTTCTATATTGATTAAAATAATTTTATTACCCCCTGACTATCAGCGAATTTTCGCCTCTTAGTCAAAAGGATGTCACAAAAATAGACATTTTTTCTCAATAATAAGTCGTTTTTTTGTAATTTTGTGACTCCAAATCACCAACTCCATAGCCCCCCTTACCACCGCCATGGCTCAGTTTCTCAAGCTCCTCATTCAGCTTTTCCTCGCCCCTCAGCGAGGCTGGGAAGATATGGCCGCGGTGGATACCCCTCCGGAGATTATGGTTAAGCGCGGCTTCATCCCCCTTGCTTCAGTTGCCGCCCTGACATGCTTCCTCGCTCTGGTCTATCATCCGGCAACCGGGGTTTTGGCTGTTCTCTTCAAGGCTCTTTTCCAGTTTGTTGCTCTCCTGGCAGGGTATTATCTTGCCACTCTCATAATTGCTGCCTATCGCTCCATGATTTCCAAGCCGGGGCGCGAGGCTTCGGACAGGAATGTTCGTCTTTTTTCCCTCGGTATGCTTGGGCTGATGGCTCTGGTGACACTCTTCAGCAACTGCCTCCCGAGCGATTTTGACATCGTTAATTTTCTCTATGTCTATCTCGCCATCGTGGCATGGCGCGGCAAGGGCATCCTCGCGGTTGCTCCTGACAAGACCGTCATTTTCGTAATCCTCGCAATTATTGCCACCATCATCCCGCCTCTCCTAATAATGATGCTATGAGAAAGTCGTCTGACATCAACATAAAAAATCGCCGTGCTTCCTTTGACTATGCTATCGGCGACACCTTTACCGCGGGCATTGTCCTCACCGGCACCGAGATAAAAGCCATCCGTCAGGGCAAAGCTTCCCTTGCCGACACCTTTTGCTACGTTGACCGGGGCGAAGTATGGGTCAAGAATATGTATATTGCCGAATATTTCTATGGCTCTTACAATAATCATTCCACGCGCCGCGACCGAAAGCTCCTCCTTTCACGCAAGGAGATACGCGCCCTCGAGAAAAACGGTAAGGAAGCCGGATTTACCATCATCCCCCTGAGACTCTTTATCAATGAGCGCGGACTTGCTAAGCTCGTAATCGGTGTTGCCCGGGGCAAAAAAGACTACGACAAGCGGCAGTCCATAAAAGAGCGCGACGACAAGCGTGCCATTGCCCGAGCTATGGCCCGATGAAGAGCTTTCCCTTCCTGACGTCATAGTGTTAAAAATCCTCAACCGACCGATAAAAGAGCCCCCTGAGTTGTTGGTAAGGTATCAGTTCACCCTTTATCTTACTTTAAACACACTATGACTTCAGCTCTTTTCCAGCAGAAACTGCTCTCATTGCAGACCAACCTGCTCAACTTCGCATACACCCTCACCCTCAACCGCGATGATGCGCAAGACCTATTGCAGGACACTGCTCTCAAAGCGCTCGACAATGAAGACAAATTTGTCGACGGCACCAACTTCAAGGCGTGGATCTTCACCATCATGCGCAATGTCTTCATCAATCACTATCGTCGCGCAAGCATCGGGATGGTGGTAACTGATGGCAGCGACGACCTTTATCAGATCAATGTCCCCATCGAGGGCGCTGAAAACAATCCCTCCGACGCTTATTCCGTCAAGGAAATCTCACAGGTTATCAACGACTTTCCCGACGAATACCGCATCCCTATCAATATGCATCTGGCCGGTTATCGCTATGCCGAGATCAGCAAGCGGCTCGGAGTGCCCGTCGGCACCATCAAAAGCCGCATCTTCTACGCCCGCAAGCGTCTCCAGCATCTCCTCAAAGACTATGATTATACCCCCGAATGACTCTCCGGTCAATGCGCCATGTCATTGACTCCATTGCGGTCTCACAAAAAGGGCAGGCAGGGAAGATGATAATCGGTAACGTCTTATCTTCTTCCCTGCCCGCCGCTCTTACGGAGAAATATTCTTATTCCTATTTCTTCTTATAGTCAGGCTCAAGGCCGTGTTTCAGACCATCATATTGAGGAGTCTCTATTCGGTTGCCGTCATCATCAATAGTGTAGACTTTCACCGTCTGTCCTCGGGCATTCAGGATACTCTCCATATTGTTGCGGAAATATTCGTCATTTTCAAGAGCCTTCTTCCGGTCTACCTTGCTATAGTTTTCCTGAAGATACATGGGAGTAATGATGCGGTCGCTCTGTGTGATACCTGTTGCCGTAAAGGAAAAACCTCCCTCCGCCTCCGCCTTCAATATCAATCCAGGCAGTCCATGAAATTTCCATGGGCCAAACGACATCGGTATTTCAGGACTGAACCACGCTTCCCACTTGCGGCCATGATAGTCGCTCTCGGCCTTGATACACTCATATCCAAGGATATTGGCCGTCGAATCCTCTATGATGTCCCACTCCATTTCAGAGAGGGGCTCGGAATAATACCCTAAGTCTTCACCATATTTGTTATAAAGCGTAAGAGTCCCGTCGGCCAGGTTGGTAAAGACATATGTGTAGACCTTCTTTGACGGGCCCTTCGAGAGGTCAAAAGACACCGAGCCGTCGGGCTCAACGGTCATACAGGCTTTTTTTATGATGTCCTGATACTTAGCCTTGCCATCGGGAGTAGACTTCAGGGAATCTACCCAGAGGCTTAAGTCATTGAACCATTTAGCCTCTGTCGGCGAGGCCAAGAGCGTCATATTGGATGTCTCAAGCTTGTCGCGATAGTTGAGTCGGACACAATCATAGCCCACTATGATCTCCGCCTTCTCCTGTGCAACCGCAGCTATCGCCACGATACACATGATGATTGGGATAATTAATCTCTTCATGTTCTATTTATAATCTGTTTCTATCAAATCAAATCCTTCAGGAAGATCATATTCCGGAAGTTACTTCTTGCTTCGTTCGTGCCATAGGGAATAAGGTATTGGGTACAGTGGCAAAAGTAACCAAAAATCGCGAAAAAGCGATTCCTTTTTCATCCCCTTTGGCGAAAGCCGTTCATGTTTGTTTCATTTTCTTAGAGAGAGGGTGATCAGCAGCTCGCGTCCGCGCATGCTTCTCTGACTCTCAAATGAGGTGAGTTGGTTATAAGTCTTGTAGTTATAATTCTTCTGATTCAAAAGGTTGGTGAGTGAAGCAGATAATTCAAGCCTCTTTGTGAATTTGTAGATGACCTTGGTGTCGAGGAGCACTGCGTTTTTGAAATTATCTGCTTCAAGCTCGTTGCGGTAATACTCTCCGCTTATGTGCCATTCCCATTTCTTGTGAGGCATAATGTTTATCATCAGCTCGTTTTCCATATCGCCGAGCCACGGAGCATTGGCGCCATTCATCGAGAGGCAGCTTGAGGCCCATTCAAATCGGTAGTCAAAGCTGAGCCAGCGCAAGGGCGATCCATTGATTTTCACACCGGCGGTCCATGTCCGGCCGACCGTATTCACCCCGTGATTTTCCGACATAAGATGCGACTCGTTTCGGCTGACTGAGCCTCTGATATTGGCACTTCCGCGCATAAAGTCCAGTGTCTTACCGATATTACCGTTAGCCATCAGCGCCTTCCCATCGTTTTGGGCCGGAGAATAAGAATAGGTCACGTAGTCGCCGTAAAGTTGCTGCGACAGCGTATAGGGATGGTGACTCCACGAATGTATCACCATAGCATTGGCAAACACACCTTTGCGAGTGTGCTTATATGCGAGATTTGCCGAGATATTCTGAGAAGAGGTGTTATAGAAATCGTCCACACCCTGCCTGTATGTGCGGTAGTCGGTCATTATATAGCCCGGCTGCATCATGTTGAGACTTAGTGGCGATCGGCCCGCTCCTCCCCTGAGGCCTATTGATAATCTGTTGTCGGGCTTCCAATTTAAGCTCAATGAGGGTGAGAAATAGCCCTCCGATCTATTGGCTATTGCCTTGTCAAACCTATAATGTGAGAAGCTGACCGGCGCGTTGAGGGTAAAATTGACTCTTCTGACCCAATATTCAAATTTTGGAATGAGATACAGTGTCAGATAATCAGTGTTCAACACATTGTGAGTCTCACCAGGAATTACTTCGGGCATCTCGGGAAGCTCTGTCTCGAGGGTGCGGAGATAGCCTTTTATACCTCCTTCAAGACTGACCGTGATCCCCTTCAGGGAGAATGCATATGCCACGCTCTCGTGAGTGAAAAAGGCGTGGTCGGATATATGCTGACTTTTTGAGCTTCCGCTTATTTCAACATGGAGCGTCTGTGGCAACGACTCCCATTCATTATTGCTGTTGAATGTTACGAGATGGTTGCCATTAAAGCGCTTGATTATCTTAAGATTATTCGAGAGATAATAATCCGGGAGTGAGGCTTGCTGCTCATTAGCGATTGTGCCGGTTACGGCCAGCCTTACATTGTCCCAGTCAATATTGGTCTTCAGGGTATTATTGATAAATGTGGTCTTATGATTGAGCTCATAGATTAGTTTTCCCGATAGCGAATGTGTTCGTTCAGTGCCCCGTCGGCTTTCGTTCACCATCCGGTCGCCATTGTCAAGAAAATACGTCGTGACATTGGCGGCATCGGCTTTGATATGGTTAAACGAATAGTCAATCTGCATCTTTATCTCTCCGTTTTTAAGCTTCCATAGGCTGTTGGTCGACACTAACGCCGAGCGATTGAAAAGGGTGCGTCTCCGGCTGAGATTGGGAACTCCCGGAAGCGACACCGATATGTAACGGCTCAGATCAGTGCCTCGACGGCTCGCAAAAAAGTCGGTTGCCTGTGCCGAGAGGTCTTCTCCGATGTTATTTGTCCTCAATGTCGTGATGTTCTGAAATCCAGGCATCACAGCCATAGCAAAGACTTCGCCGTCCCACACTGCTCCTTCTGGCTGCCATGAATATCCCATACCGGCATCTCCGTGAAAGGTCCATGTGGCTTTAGCCTTGTTTTTAAGTTTAAGGTTTATTGCCGCTTTGTCAGAGAATGACATCCCTGCTAAGACCTGCATTGGCTGGTGATTTTCCATCACCTCCACTGCTCCTACATCTTCATGGCTTATTCCGTTGGTCGCTATGCCATATTTTCCACCGAGGAGATCGGAGCCCTCGATATAAAATTTATTGATATCCTCTCCCTGATACTGTATCTTGCCGCTGCTCTCGACATTTATTCCCGGCATCCGCTTGAGCACGTCGCCTATACTGCGATCCTGCTCCTGCGCAAAACTCCCTACGAAATATGAGATTGTGTCGCCCTGCTCCCTTATCCGGTCGGCCTTGACCTTCACCTCTTTAAGGACGGTTGCCCCGGGTTCGAGCACTATGGTCAGCGGAAATGATACACTGTCAAGACCGATGGTCTGCTTTACATAGCTCATCATCGACACGTCGAGCGTAAAGCCTTTGACATCGGCCACATTGATTGTAAACTTGCCGTTGGCGTCACTCGTGGCAAATTTTTTTATCTTACCCTCGCCATTGCGCAGGATCACGGATGCGCCGGTCAAAGGCTCATCTGTCCCTGCCGCCATTACTGTTCCTGACACATTGATCTGTGCCTCACATACAAAAGCGGCCATGAGGATCGGCACTATTATTAGCTTGCGTATCATTCGTGATAGTCTGTTTCGAGAAAATCTATATCGAGGTCGGGAGAGTCGTTGATCGTTGTATTAATTTCGATTCTCTCGCCGCTCGGAGTATTGCTGAGCACAGCTTTAACCATTATATCCCCGTTGAGGAGATATTGACGCATTCCGCTGAGCATCTCCTTTCGCGTCATCCTGTCATATCTCTTCGGGCTGTAGACCGGGACAATGGTCTGATTGCATTGCTCTATGCCTGTGGCGATAAAACGGTGTTGTCCGGAGCTTTCCGACGCTTCGAGGATCAGGCCGGGCAGACCGCAAAGTTTCCACGGTCCATCATGTAAAGGAATCTCGGGTGTGAACCAGGCCTTCCAATGCCTGCCGTGATAATCGGTCTCGGCGAGCATACACTCATAGCCGAGCAGAGTCTTTATGGAGTCTCCTATCTCCCACACGAAATCGTCAAGAGACTCTGTGTAACAACCCTTTTCCAACATGCCCGACTTGTCATAAACGGTCACGGTAGAGTCAGATAACGATTTGAAGACATACAGACTCCCCTGATTTTGGGGAATAAAACTGTCGTCACCGGTTTCAATATGCCTCTTCACCCCTTCCCTCATCATTCTGTTGAATATGGTTTCACCTGATGGGGTGGATTGCAGTGAATCGAGATATTCGGTCCGAGGGCTGAAAAACTTTGAATATCCGCTGTTGGCAAGGAGGAGCATATCATATTCGGCATCATAGGCCTTCACATCTGTCCTGAGCCGTTTGTGGGGATAGCGATAACTGACCTTCAGTTCGGCCCGAGGATATTCCTCTTTTTTCTTCTTGGCCGAGACGTCCGGTATCACAAGAAGAGTTAAGATTATGGTTATGAATAATAGTCTGATTTTCATCGATATTTAGCGAAATAAACGTGGCTTACAATTCATGGGGGTAATCCGTTTCCTCTTTGTCGCGGTGCTGGATTTCCTGTTCCTTGGCCGCAGGCTGAGGAGCGTGCCTAAATATAGCAGCCATTTTGGCTCCGAAATTGGAGTTGGCATACTGCCACCAGTTCTTGAAAAAATCGTTGCGACTTACGGTCCGCACCCCATGCTTCTCCCTATAGCATAGGAAACCGACCTCCGGCACCCCGTTTTGCTTCAGTCCATTGGCTATGAAGTGATATTCCGCGTGATTATCAATGGCTTCGAGAATAAGCCCCGGCAGTCCGCAAAGTTTCCATGGTCCATCCTGAACAGGTATCTCAGGCGAAAACCATGCCGTCCATTGTCGGCCGCGATAATCGGTCACGGCTTTAAAGCACTGATATCCGATTATATCTTTCGTGTCATCCGTTATTTCCCATTGAGGCTTTTCCCAATCTTCTTCATATTGCCAGCTTTGCATGTCGAAATATTGGGTTTCTGTAACCTTGCCCGGAGGGTAATTCTTATATATGAAGCTCCCATAGCGGCCATTTCGTTCGAGCGAAGTCCTGTCATGCTCTTGCGGATCTTTCTCAAAAGATGCAGCCTCCATCTGCCAGTACAGATCTGGCGCGCAATACATCAGACTGTCTCTATAATATCTCGTCACCGAACAATAGCTTGACATGCCATTCCCTATCCTGAGCATAGTTTCTTCATTGAAAAAATCTGTCTCACGTTTCATCGTGTCTGTAACCTGAGTGCGCGTATAGCGTACCTCAAGAATAGAGGGCTCAGTATCCCTGACCCAATTATCAGCACTGACAGAGAATGCCGACGATATCAACAGCATAGACATCAAAGATCTATTGATTGCAAGATTTACCATATTAATTATACCATATCAGTAATAAAATTGATTATAGCCACGGTTTAGGTAGGACTAAAAAAATAAAGTAAAACTATCCCGATAGCCTTTTGATTGATAGTAAACCAATCAATCCGCGACAAAATTATCAAAAAAAGTCTACACTTCCAAGAAAATTTACAAAAATCATAGGGGGGGGGTAATTCTTTGTATTTCAACAAGTTACAAAGAGTAATAAAATTCATCATCACTCCAACCCGGCGATGCCATATACTGCTTCATAACACAATAATATAGGACTAATCAAAGGCTGACAATTGTAGAGTCGCCGACAATGCCGTCGACCCATCCGCCTATGGTAACTTACTCGGCGAGATTGGCTCAACCCGCGGGTTGAGATGCTGACGGACGACCCGACGCTGTACAGGTTTGGACGGCATGTTTCCCGAAAGAAGAAATGTGTTGGTCGCCGGGTCGCGGCAAAGCAGACGGCCCTGCAAGGGGGCGTTTCGGTCGGGGATTTTTGGGGTGGTGTGAGCGAATGATCTCCCCGAAGTCACCCCTTCGGGGTGGCCCTACGGTGACGGAGTCCGCGAAGCAGGCGGTCTTGTCACGAACCCCGCTCGACATCGCCACTCTGCGGCTCCAACGCCTCGCGGACTACCGTGCGGTTGCAGGCGAGTCGGGATGAATGATTTTGGCGCCGAGGTAGCCATAGGTATTATTCACCCCGGCGATTCGGGCGCGGGCAGCACGGGGATTGTTTTGGTCGCCGGGAAGAATTTGATGGGGTCGCTGGACGCCCCGAAGGGGCGGGCCCCTGAGTAGCCCCGGGTGAAACCCGGGGTAATGGGCTAATAATCTTTTTGTTGCGCCCCGAAGGGCCGCGACAAGGCGGAGATCATTCCGGGTCGCTGAAGTCGGGGCGCGGCGAGTTCGGGGCGTTGTCCCCGGGTTTCACCGAGGGCTATTCTGGGTTTGACCCTTCGGAGTGGAGTGGCCGGGATGGATGATCCGGTCACGTTGCGTGACGAAGCCCGCGAAGCGGGCGGTCTTGTCAGCAACCCCGTACGACCGGAGCGAGTGCGGGGAGAGAAGAGGCCCCATCTATGAACCCACAGAACGGGTGATGTCGTGGTTGCCCTACTTCACGACATCGCCGCACTCGCGATACGCGCTACATTAGGCGATATTTTTTCGGATGATACCATTCAGATTATTCATAGCGTTTTTGATTGCAAAATTTGCTCTCAAAAACGCCTCCTGAAAGTCGCTATTTTTCGGACGGTTACCATAGAGTTTGCGAAACGTGGGGAGATTGAGCCTCGAAGAGGCGACATCATGGTTGAGGATGGGGTAAACCGCCTGAAAGCTATCACAATATCGCCTCCCCGAGGCTCCGATAGAAAGAGGCTGCAATACCCCACGTTTCGCTGAAGCTCCACGTGGGGTTATACACGACCATCGCCTCTCCGAGGCTTCGACACGGCTGTTGACGACGGTTTAATTCGCTTAGAGTAAATGACTTGCCGGCCTGGTCGAGACAATGCCTCGGCCCTACAATTCGACGCAATATTCTTCTGACTATCAAATTGATAAATGATCAATATCGCCCCCTTGGGCATGCCGCGACCCCGCCGACCATATCTATCTTAACACCTCGAAATCCGCCTAAGTAGCCTCACGGCATGCATATGGTCGCCGAGGTCGCGATGTATCGCGACCCTACATTGGTCTGTGTTTTCGGATGGTTACGGTTTTTGGGGACGGCGCGTGGGGGGATAAAACGAGGAGCGCGCCGGCGGTGACGGGTGTCACTGTCGGCGCGCTCTGTCTTAGGGGGCGGTTACCTACTTTCCCACTTTCGCAGTATCATCGGCGTGGCAAGGTTT
>CAZAUV010000078.1:0-11425 GCA_964488335.1 uncultured Bacteroides sp. | reverse complement strand
CTCGACTGCTTTGTCAAGATAGCCCCCTGCCCCGGCCCGACCGACGCCGAGGAGCGGACGGTAGAGCCCTCCGAAGCAGGCTTCTCGGGCTTCGTCTTCAAGATCCACGCCAATATGGATCCCAATCATCGCTCTTGCATAGCCTTCGTGAAGGTATGCTCGGGCAAGTTTGAGCGCAATGCTCCCTATCTCCATGTCCGCGCCGGCAAGACCCTCAAGTTTGCCGCTCCGACAGCATTCATGGCCCAGAAGAAAAACATCGTCGACGAGGCCTATCCCGGCGACATCGTGGGCATCCCTGACTCCGGCGGCTCCTTCAAAATCGGCGACACCCTCACCGCAGGCGAGAAGCTCCATTACCGTGGCCTGCCGTCGTTCTCCCCGGAGATGTTTAAGTACATCGAAAACACCGACCCGATGAAGAGCAAGCAGCTCGAAAAGGGCATCCAGCAGCTGATGGATGAAGGTGTGGCTCAGCTCTTTGTCAATCAGTTTAATGGCCGCAAGATAATCGGCACTGTGGGGCAGCTCCAGTTTGAAGTAATTCAATACCGCCTCCTCCACGAATACGGCGCCCAATGCCGCTGGGAACCTGTCTCGCTCCATAAAGCATGCTGGATAGAGAGCGACGACCCCGAAGCTCTCGCAGCATTCAAGAAGCGCAAGCATCAGTTTATGGCCGTTGACCGCGATGGTCGCGATGTATTCCTGGCCGACTCGGGCTATGTACTGACCATGGCGCAGCAGGATTTTCCCGCAATCCGCTTCCACTTCACAAGCGAGTTTTAACAGCCCCGTCAAATATCTCAGATTTCCTCACCCTTCTCCTCATATCATCTTCATGTCGATCAAAAGATCATTATTAGCCCTCATTGTCGCTATCCTTTCGGTAGCGGGTCTTCACGCCAAGGAGCAGACTTCAGCCATCGTGGCATATGGCTATCCTTATGCCGGAGGCAACTTCCAATATACCCCAAACGGCTATTTCATCGCCTCATCATATGACGTAGCCAATGGCTTTCATCTTGCTTTTGACTTCGGAGGCAGCAATGGAAGTGCCACTATTCTTTCAGGCCCTGATGGGAATTACGGCAAGCTGTTTGCCGGAATGGGCTTTGAAATCACGCCTTTCAACGGCATTGCCATCAAGAAGGTGAAAATTGCAACGGTCAACGATCTGTCACACGGCTTCACCGTGGCCGGAGGTGACGCGCTCAGCAAGATTGGCAACGATTACCTCTGGAGCGGCGATGCCCATGGAATGCTTTCAATAAAGGTTGCGGGCTCCGAGGGCTCCTTGGGATTCTATTACATCGAGGTCACTTATGACAACGCCATCCCGGGAACCGACCCATCTGACCCTACCGACCCGACTGAGCCCACTGAACCGACTGAGCCCACTGAACCGACTGACCCGACTGACCCGTCCGATCCCTCTGAGATAGCTGAGGTATCTATCACCCCCGCTTACTCCCTGATTTCACCCGGCCAGGGCATCTCAATCACTTGCCCCACCGATGGAGTAACGATATATTACACCACCGATGGCTCGCGCCCTACATCACGCTCTAAACAATACCGTGGTCGCTTCACCCTCTCGCTCGACAGCGGAATGGAAGTCAGGGCTATAGCCATTACCCCCGACGGCCGGAGCTCTGAGGCGCGCCGTCACTATTATTTCACCGAGGTATCAACCATAAGCGACTTTTTCACCAACGACTCCCGCTCCGAGCCCGTAGATATTCTCATCCCGCTTCAGCTTGTCTACAAGAGTGACCGGCAGGCTTATTTCGCCGACATAAGCAACGATCTCTCCCGGGAGTATATCCTCGTCAGCGACCCCGATTATCTCCTCGACCGCGTAGAGCGCGGCAACACCATCAGCAGCCTCTATGCCACCGTCGGAGAAACTGACGGCAATCCCTCGGCCATCGTCAACTCCGCCCCGCGCCTCTCCGGCAAGCGACAGGTGGCCGAGGCCGACACCGTGACTATCTCTCGCCTCTCACGGACCGACATCAACCGCTATGTGACCATCACCGGCTCTATTAAAAACAATACCCTGAGCGGCGACGACGGCCGCGCCATTATCATCGACCAGATATTCATGCCCATCTCCCAGGCTGATCGCGGTCACCATGTTGCCGTGACCGGTTTTGTCTCCGCTCAAGGCAACACGTCAATTGCCCTTCGCGCCATCAGGATTGAGGCTATTGCAGAGCCCGAGCCCAACGACCCTGTCGAAGGCCCCGATCCCGGCGACGACAAGAAGCAGGCAACGGTCTCGGCCATCTCGGCAGGCCCCGGTAGCATTGACATCTTCCCCCGCTACAACAAGACCATCCTCACCCCCGAAGGCGACCCCTTCACATTCCCCGCCAACATCAACGTCGGTGACTCGGTCTACCTCTATGTCCATCCCGACGAAGGCAACGTCTTGGCCAGCATCGTGGCCGGTGCCTCAGTCTATCTTGCCGATGACCCTCATTTTGTCACGACTATCTACGGCGCCATGCTCCCGATCCTCGTCAGTGGCGATATGACCATAGTAGCCACCTTCGTCGCCGCCCCCTCTGCGCTGACCCTCATTGAGGCCGACAGACCCGACTCCGGTCTCTATCTTGATCTTTACGGGCGCGTCTTAGGCTCTATCCCTCCATCCGCGCCGGGCGTATATATCCTTAAATCAGGCGATAAAGCTCAAAAAGTATTCATCCGCTAATCAGAGTCAAAAAACTTTTTGGCTATCCCGACAAAAAAAATTGCAAAAAAATTTGCACAACCCATAAAAACCCCTTACCTTTGCACCCGTAATCAAAAGCCGCCTCGGCGATGCTGAGATTACCACCATCCTAATTGCCTTGTGGTGTAATGGTAGCACGTCGGATTCTGGTTCCGCCTGTGAGGGTTCGAATCCTTCCAAGGCAACACAAAAAGAGCTGAGTCAGCCACTGACCCGGCTCTTTTCTTATATTGTTTACACGAGCTTAAAGCGCCGCTTATCCGTCAAATCCCTTCCTACTCCGGGTCACTGCCATCCACCGACATCCCCCGTTGGTAATGCCGCAATGCAGGGCCGAGGGCATTGCCGCTGCCCTGCCGCTGAGGCAACTTCACTACTGCAATACACTCTTCCGCCGGCTGCCCGGATAACATTCCCTACAGATAGGCCGGAGTCAGCCCTTGCGCTTACGGCTCCCTTCCGAGGCAGCATCTTTGGCCTTGAGGGCTGAGGGCATAGCCAGAGAGGCGTAAGCCTGGAGGACACCTCCGGCCAGGAAGAAAGCGAGCCAGTCGGTCGGGCCCGCTCCTTTGTAGAAAATAAAGAAAACACCGACCGCCCACACCACGGCGCTCCAAAATTCCATCCTCCTGAGCCTTCGGGCACGGAGAGTGGGCATCTCCGTGGGCTGGAAGATGCGGCAGATGAGGACTATTGCGGCTCCGATGGCATAAAGCCATTTCCAGGCGGCCACAGGGCCGAGCCTGAAGAGCGGCATCGCTCCGGCTATTAGGAGGCAGAGCATACCTATATTTGCACCCCAGAGGGTCACTTGCTCGCGGGAAGAAGAAGAAGAAGAAGAAGCTGACATATGGCGGAGCGATTATTCAAAAATATATATGTCTTCCGAGGGGCGCTGCATATGGTAGCGCTCGCGGACGATGCGCTCCATCGTCTCCACATCGGTGTCGAGAGCGCGGTTGAGGGCCTGATAATAGCGCAGGGTGTCGTTACACTCCTTTATCTCGGCCTTGAGGCGGTCGATCTCTCGCTCATGCTCATAGGTGGTAAGGATCGAATTGTCGTTGAAAAAGAGCACGAAGGCTATGATAGCCGCCGTGATGACAAAGCTCGGGCGCACATAGCGTCGGATCCAAGCGATAGTGGGGTGGGAGTCGTTGAGATGCATCGTGGCCACAAAGATACTAAAAAAGCTCATCGCCAAGACAAGCGCCAAGAAAAAAAAGACGAAAAACGGGCTAAAATTTCGGCAAGTGGGAAAGAATTGCTACCTTTGCGGCGGTTTTGGCCGGGGAGCATCCCCGCGTCAAGCCGATCCACTAATCTAAAACCCACTCTGTTAAACATTTAACATGAAGTACGAAACCGTTTTCATTTTAACTCCCGTTTTGTCTGACGACCAGGCAAAGGAAGCGGTAGAAAAGTTCACGAAGACGCTTACCGACAATGGCGCCGAAATCGTGAGCACCGAGATGTGGGGTCAGCGCAAGCTCGCCTATCCCATCCAGAAGAAGTCCACCGGCTACTACAACCTCGTAGAGTTTAACGGCGAGCCCACTATCGTCAAGAAGCTCGAGACCGCCTTCCGCCGCGACGAGAACGTGCTCCGTTTCCTCGTCTTCCGCCTCGACAAGTATGCCGCCGAGTATGCCGAGAAGCGTCGCACCGTACGCTCCGCCAAGGCTGCTGCCGCTGCTGCTCCCACCACTGAACCCGTAGAAACAAAGGAGGACTAAACCATGGCAAATTCTGAAATCCGCTATCTCACCCCGATGTCTGTCGACGTCAAGAAGAAAAAATATTGCCGTTTCAAGCGTAGCGGCATCAAGTATATCGACTACAAGGATCCCGAGTTCCTGAAGAAGTTTCTCAACGAGCAGGGTAAGATTCTCCCCCGTCGCATCACCGGTACCTCGCTGAAGTTCCAGCGTCGCGTGGCTCAGGCTGTCAAGCGCGCCCGCCATCTGGCTCTCCTGCCTTACGTTACCGACCTGATGAAGTAATCGGCCCTCTGATCCCCTATCCATCAACCCACTTAATCAGGAAACAAACAATGAAAGTCATCCTCAAAGAAGATATCACCAACCTCGGCTATAAGGACGACGTGGTTGAAGTGAAGTCAGGCTACGGCCGCAACTATCTCATCCCCCAGGGCAAGGCTGTCATCGCCACTGAGAGCGCTCTTAAGATCCTCGCTGAAAACCAGCGTCAGCGCGCCCACAAGCTCGCCCAGATCAAGGCCGACGCCGAGGCCGCTGCTGCCGCCCTCGAGGGCGTGAAGCTCACCATCGGCGCCAAGACCTCCTCCACCGGCACCATCTTCGGCTCTGTCAACTCCATCCAGATCGCCGAGGCTCTCGAAAAGCTCGGCCACAACGTCGACCGCAAGATCATCGAGGTCAAGGACTCCGTCAAGGAAGTCGGCGAATACACCGCCACCATCAAGTTCCACAAGGAAGTTATCGTCGAAGTGCCCTTCGAGGTCGTTGCCGAGTAATAAGCATCCCCTCCCTCACGGATCCACTTCTACTGAAATATCCCCCAAATCAAAGGCGCGACCGGAAATGCCCGGCCGCGCCTTTGATGTATGGAGGATTGGATGACTGTGACAATCGAAAGATAAGAGCCGTCAGAACTCGCTGAAGGCCAGGGGGAGGGTTGAGCGGACGGAGGGAAGGATGGCCACTTCGCCTGCGGAGATGAGGATCACCTTGACGGGCTTGCCCGCAAGTGTCTCATATTCGAGCAGGGCCTGGCGGCAGGCTCCGCAGGGGGCTATCGGCTCGGGGGTGAGTGCCCCGTCGGCGCCGCGCGCGGCGATGGCGATGGCCTCGAAGGTGGCGTCGGGATGGGCGGCGTGGGCATAGTAGCAGGCTGTCCGTTCGGCGCATGTCCCGGAGGGGAAGGCGGCGTTTTCCTGATTGGCACCGGTGACGATCTCGCCGGAGCTCAGGCGGATGGCTGCGCCGACGCTGAAGCGGCTGTAGGGAGCGTAGGCGCGTCGGGTGGCCTCTATCGCCTCGAGAGCCAGCCGGCGGTCGCCGTCGCTGAGCTCATCGAGGAGTGAATAGGTCACGGGGATGGAGATGATTTCTTCTCTCATAGCTGATTAAAACTTCTTGACGCGGAGATGCTCGGCGCGCTCGGGGTCAGCAACAATGGAGCGGAAATAGCGGTCGTCATATCCGCCATAGACGGGTGAAGCGGGCATCCCGGTCTCGGTGCGCTTGAAGGAGCCGTCTTCGTTCTGACGCTTGATATTGCCGTCGGAGAATTTTACCAGGAGGAAGTCGCCCAGAGCCTTATAGTCGGCCGTGGCTTTGGTGGCCCAATATTTGGAGCGGTCGGTCAGCAGGGCCTTTGCCTCGGCTGAGGGGAGGGCCGCCACGACAGCCACAAGAGAGTCGGCCTCGGCCTGCATAGCGGTCTCCAGGCCGCCCTGGACGCGGCGGATGTCGGGAATCATACGGTCATAGCGGTGATAGGCCTGATTGGCCACGTAGGTGTTGACCCAGAAGTTGGCGTCCCAAGAGATGTTGTAGAGGTCGCCGTTGCCCACGGCAAATGCGTGGGGCACCTCGGTGATGCCGCAATAGATGGGCACATAGACACATGTATTGGCATCGTCGCAGCCAAACCACAGGATGCCCTTCATGGTCTCGGGGACGTCGGAGCGCATCTGGCTGACGAAGGAGAAGCCGGTCTGCTGAGTGGCGATAGCGCGCTCATGGAGATATTCAACAGAGTCTACCTCAAACTCCATCGGGCGCCAGCGATAGGGGACGTGATAGGGGCCGGCGCCTATATCGGTGGTCATATCGAAGGGTGTGCCCTCGAAGTGGTCGCGCATCATCCACTGTACGTCGCTGAGGCTCACGGGCTTGGAGGGTTTTACCCAGAGAGGGAGGATAGCGCTCTCGTCGCCGTCGGTAATCCAGGGCAGGTAAGCGTCCATGCCGTCGGAATGTTTATTGAACCAGGCCCATACGCGAGCATCACAGCCTCGGAGAGAGCCGCTGTCCTTACCGGCATAGGCCAGGGAGAAGCTGAAATCCTTGTCGGCGCCATCCTCGGGATAATATCCCATCTCGCGGGCAAAGGAGATCACGTCGGGCGAAAAACGGGTGTTAGCGGGGTCGTCCTGGGGGAAGGTATGGATGCGGGCGTGGTTGGCATGGCCCGAGATGCAGTCGTCGGGGATGCGGCGGGCCACCCACACGGCGCCCTTGTCGTTCTTGCCCTTGCCGATGAGCTCCATAATCCAGGCTTCATTGCCATCGGCGATGGTGAAACTCTCGCCCGACGAGGCATAGCCGTAGCGGTCAACGAGGCTTACCATAGTGTCGAGGGCGGCCTCAGCGGTCTTGGCGCGCTGGAGGGTGATATAGATGAGCGAGCCGTAGTCGATCAGGCCGGAGCCGTTGAGCTCCCGGCGGCCTCCCCATGTCGATTCGGATATAGTGAGGCCATGCTCGTTCATATTGCCGTAGGTGGTGAAGGTGTGGGCTATCTCGGGGATCTCGCCCAGATACTTGCCGGTGTCCCACTCGACTACCTTGCGCATCGAGCCCGGAGCGTGGTCGGCGGCCGGCTGGTTATAGAGCTCGCCATAGAGGGTATGGGAGTCGGCGGCATAGGAGATGAGGATAGAGCCGTCGGCCGATGCCTTCTTGCCTACGATGAGGTCAGAGCAGGCAAGAGCGCCGGCTACGGGGAGGAGAGAAGCGGATAGCGCCAGCGCGCTTTTCCGCAAAAAAGATATATTCATAAAGCTGTTGGATAGATTATTCAAAAGACAACAGATTGATTGAGCGATCAGGCTTAAGCCCCCGATCAGTCAGTGGGGCACAATCAAATGACAAAGTTAATAAAAATTCCCATCTTTCCGTCACCTTTCCCTCAAAAGATGCAGCTCACCGAGCGGGAAACTTTCATCGGCCCCGCGACGCAAAATGCTGAAAGCGGCGCCCCATGCTTCGCAGGAGCGCCGCTTTCAGTGGTTTCCAGCTGCCGGGTATATCAGTTGGCAGGGGTGAAGAGGAAGATGCCTCCGGAGCCTTCGCCCGGATTGCGGTAGATGTTGAAGGCGTGGCCCTGTGTCTCGCGGGCGAGGTTGATATAAGACTTGGTGTCGGAAGCCGGACGGATGGCCAGCCTCATGGAGCCGTCGGTCTTCATGCCGCGGGTGCGGTCAAGGACAAAGCCGTAAGTCACCGTTGAGGGCTGATAGTCCCATCGACCGGCAGCGCCCGCGGCAGAGGGCTCGGGGCTGAGAGAGCCTGAAGGCATGGCCTTGCAGATGATGGCATACCGGCCCGGGGCTGAGGGATCTTCGACGAAGCGGAAGAGCTGGGCATCATTCATGTCGGCCGAGGGTAAGCCCCAGAGACGCCCGGCCTGCGCTCCGGCTTCCCCTTTTTCGGCTATGACGGGGGAGTCTTCGGTCAGGACCTCCCATACCAGTCCGCTACGGTCGCCTGCGGCGGTCGACCCGAGGCGATACCACTGATCGGGATCGGGCAGGGGGACGGCAGAGGGATTTACCATCTGGTGGCGGGCATAATTGAGGCCGGCAAGGTTGAAGAGGGTCGTGTCGGCGCAAGCGCGCTCCATAAAGTTCTCATAGTCAATGAGGGCGGCGGGTGTCCAGCCATGCTCGGCTATGGCCAGCAGGCGCGGGAGGGTCTGATACTCGAGATCGCGGTCGCGGTCAACCTGCTCGGTCCAGAAAGTGGCCTGGACACCGATAAGATTATCAGTCGTCGGGGGCAGGGTGTTGTAGCTCAGCGAGATGGAACCATCGCCTACAGCTCCCACTTTATCAAAGCCCTGATAGCATCGGTTGATGTAATAGCCGCCGTCGTGGGGAGTATAGATATGGGGGAGGCCGAGCTGCTGGGCCTTGTCGGCAGCGGCCTCGGCGCCTACCCAGCAGAAGATCACCGGCTCGAGGGGCATCAGCATGGGCATATTGGCGCCGCCGGCGGTGATGAGCTCGTTCCAGCCCATGAGTTTCTTGCCGTGGCGCTCGCGGGCATAGTTGCCCACCTGATTGGTAAACCACGACTGAAGGGCGCGGAAAGAGAAGTCGTCGGGGTCGATGCCCGCTTCGGCAGCAACCTTGTCTTTGAGCTCTTTGCAGCTCTCGCTGCGCTCCCATGCCCATGTCGGACATTCGTCGCCGCCTATATGGATATATTCATAAGGGAATATCTCGGCCATGGCATCCACCACATCCATGACAAACTCCATGACCTTGGGATTGGAGATGTCAAGGACGTCGCGCGACACTCCGCCGTTATTCCAGATATTGTGGGTAAAATGCGACTCCACATTGCCGGCCTGCGGCTCGGAGTCCATATCGATGCCGGCCTCGATGGCGATGGTCCGGTCGGGGTCGGTCGAAAACTCAGGATAAGCGTGGATTGCAGCGACCATATGGCCCGGCATATCTATCTCGGGTATAATCTCGATATGGCGCTCCTTGGCATAGGCCACCACATCCTTAAGCTCATCTTTTGTGTAGGCATAGGGGCCATAGGGCGTGTCAAGGCCCTCGCGCCACTGCTTCTGGAGGTCGAAGTCGGTCCGGAGGATGTTGCGGTTGGTGGCGCCCTCACCGGTGAGCTTGGGATATTTATCTACGGGCATGCGCCAGCCCTGATCATCGGTCAGATGCCAGTGGAAGCGGTTCATCTTATACATCGCCATGAGGTCAATCATCTTCTTTACCTCATCGACGTCAAAGAAATGACGCGACACATCGAGCATGAAACCGCGATAGCCAAAGCGGGGCTCGTCGGCTATGGTCACCTCGGGGAGGGAATATTTCTCATCCTTGGCGCCCTTGACACCGGCCATCACATTAGCCGGGAGGAGCATTTTTACAGTCTGGAAGCCGTAGAACAGACCGGCGGGAGCGGATGCCTTAAGAGTGGCGCCCTTGGGGCCGACCGTCAGGGCATACCCCTCGGGGGCGATCGTCGGGTCGAGAGCCACCGTTATCAGCCCTTTGCCTTTGGTGGCTTTGGCATCGAGGGCCGTAGCGGCATTGAGGGCGCCGACAAACTTATCAACCTCGGCCTTCATAGCAGCCGGGAGCGATGCCTCATAGCCCACCTTCAGCCCCTTCTTAAGGGTGAGCGAGCCGGAGCCGACGGTCATCTCGGCCGGGCGGGGAGTGAGGTTGACGGTTGCGGGCGCGGCGCTGCTCCGGCCAAGGGCTACGGCCACAAAGGCGAGCAGCAACAATAATCTAATTTTCATGGCAATGATATGATGAATTTTTATTTGCACGACTGCGGGGCCCCGGAAGGCCGGGACCCTTATGGATGCAAAGATAATTGAATTATTTGAGAGAAAGCCGCCCGAGCCCAAATAAATATTTCCGATGACCCACACCGTGTAGCATAAGCAGCTCCACCCAGGCCCCTCCTTCAGATACTGCAGGATCTCACATCGTCTCCGGCAGATAGCCGGGAATAGGAAAATGGCTATTACGCAAAAAGAGAGAAACGTCGTGAAACATTCCTCTCTTTTTTATTTGGCGGTCATTATGATTTACTTCTTTCCTAAAAGAGCGCTGATAACCATTTTACCCACTTTTCTTTCCAGTCCTTGCCTGGTAGAGGGTATGCCGGTCTTTCGTGCTACTTTTTGCTGAACAGCACTGATGCCTACTGCTCTTTTGAGCGAAAAGCTTAGTCCCGGGATTTTCATAAGTCTTTGATCAGTTCGTTAAGGCCATAAAACATAAGAAACACGAGACCCCATAACAACATCTTGAAGAAGTTGCGCCACATATAGACGATAATGAGCAGTAAAATCCTCATTTTCCTTGTTTACAGGCCCTTGTCATTGAATGATTTCACCATCTTTTTGATCAGGGTGTCTATTTCACCGGCTATGCCGGCCATGAACGCAGCCCTCGCGGTAGGGTTCTTCAGCTTGCCGAAGCCCTCCGACTTCATCGTTCGGAAGTTGAGCTCGTTGCGGGGTGATGCTGTTGCGCAGGCTCCCCAGTTGGGGTCATCGCTTGGACAAATGTCGATTGACGGATCTACACCGGTCAGAGCGGCAGCCAAAGCCGGCCCGGTAGCGGGGTCGTTGTTGTAGCGGATGCCGAAGAAATATCTTTCCTTCATGACAATGGAGAAGGTTACATATTTCTTGCGGTTCTTGGTACGGTAGATGTTGAAGGTCACGCCATAACGCTTGTAGCGTGTGCTCTTGGCATAGTCCTCGACATCGGCCGTGAAGTCCTTTTTCTCGATCTCGTAGCCCTTGGCCTTGAGCTGGTCTTGCAGCGCGTCCCAGAAATAAATCTGCAACTGCTCGTCAGACATATTGTCGGTCTCGGCCACTTCACGACCGGCGGCAGCGATGGTCATGTCGCCCTTCGCCAGCTTTGTATTGTCGGGGTTAGCAACCTTTACGGTGATGCCGAAGAGGTCTTTCATCTTGGCCTCGAAGTTGGCTACCAGGAGATTGCCGCGGCATGTAAGCTCCCCGCCCTTCACGTTCTCACCGCTGCGGATGGATGCGAGGGTTGCGTTTTCGGGGGCGAATTTGGGACCCTTGTAGACACGAAGGGTCGCCCCGAATGCGTCTTTGAACTGTTTTCTCAGGCTGCTGACCGTCATGCGGCCATTGATGTTAAATTCTGCCATAGTAAAATTGTCT
>CAZAUV010000077.1:0-11557 GCA_964488335.1 uncultured Bacteroides sp. | reverse complement strand
CGCATCTATGTGGCTAAGGTCAGAAAATATGACATTAATGATATCGAGAGCGTAGAGGACAGCCTTGATGTGCTCTCGGCTCATTCCGATGTGATCTCGATGGTGAAGCTGATGAAGCACACCGTCCCGGAATACAAGTCGGAGCACTCTGAGTTTGCCAAATATGACATTCCCGAAGAGGAGGAAGTGGAAGCTCAGCAAGCCTGACTCTCCCTCACCTCAAAACCCTCTTCCGAAGTCTTCGCCTCCGTGGCGGAGGCTTCGCTTTGTCGGGTGATGGCCCTTACGCGGCGGCTGAGCAGCAGGAGGGTAACCATCGTCGGAAGCGCCATAAGGAAATAAAAGAGGTCGCAGAGAGCCACGGCCGCAGCCAGCGGCACGGCTGCAAAGAGGATTAGCGAAAGTATAAAGATATATGTATGGATCCTTGCGCCTCGGGGACCGAAGAGATAAGCCGCGCAACGATTGCCATAAAACGAATAGCTGAACATCGATGACAGGGCAAAGCAAGCTACTATCACCATCAGCATATACCGTCCGCCGGGGATAGCTCTGTCAAAGCCGGTCATCGCAAGCGAGAGGCCCTGGATATTGTCGCCTACGGCGCTGAAGTCTACCGTCACCATCAAGGCGAGAGCCGTCAGGGTGCAGACAAATCCGGAGTCTATGGCCGGTCCGAGCATCGCTATAAGGCCCTCTTTCACCGGGTTGTCGTTTTTGCTCTGGGAGTGCATTATTGAGGCGGTGCCCACTCCGGCATCATTGACCAGCATGGCGCGGCGTGCTCCGATGAGAGCCACTCCTATCAGTGCGCCCCATCCCGCCCGAAGTGAGAACGCCTCCCGGAATATCGAGCCGAAGGCACCGGGGAGAAGGTCGATATTGACTACGATGATATAAGCCACCATCATGAAGTAGAGCCCTACCATCACTGGAACCATCACGGAGGCAACCGTGGCTATCCGACGGATGCCTCCGAGCACCACGAGCGCCACTGTCGCGGCAATAATTATTCCTACGGTGATACGCGCCGTAAGCGAGTGCGCCGGGTCAAGGCCCATGATGCTCAATGTGGCTTCGGTCAGCTGATTGGCGTTCATTATACATAGCGTGCCCACCATACCTGCCACAGCAAAACATCCGGCCATCCACCACCACCGCGGGCTCAGTCCCCGACGGATGATATACATCGGTCCGCCCAGGGTGGATCCATCTGCTCCGCTGTCGCGATATGTGATCGCCAGCACTCCCTCGTGATATTTGGAGGCCATCCCCACCAGAGCGCTCACCCACATCCAGAAGATCGCTCCCGGCCCTCCCATCACAAGCGCTATAGCCACTCCGGCAATGTTGCCCATCCCGACAGTAGCCGCCACCACCGATGCAAGAGCCTTTACTGACGACACCTGACCGGGAGCGCCGTCGGCAGCCGGTTTCTCCCTAAGGAGCTTCAGCGCCTGTGGGAGGCGGCGCAGGGGGAGCGCCCCGCTTCCAATGAAGAGGGTCAGGCCGCCCCCGATGAGGAGAATGAATAGAGGAAGGCCGCAGAGAGTGTCGGCTATTGCGGTGAGGATTTCGGTCATTGCTGAAAGGGAGTGATTGGTGTCGATATTACAAAAGTAGTCATTTTTTATCACGGGGAGATTGCTTTTTTCACTAATTTTGTTGTCTGCTTTTGAGGCCTAAGACCTCTGCCTCTCTCCCCTATGTCAGATTATGAGAATTTTATTACTTATTTTCAGCATATTAGCCATAAGTGCGGCTGCTATCGGCGGTCGTCCCGGCCCGTCGATTCAGGGCCCGTCGATGTCTGACTCCGTGGCTCCTCTTCGCTTTCCGGGCTCAGATAAGGCTGTCATAGGCATATATATCGAGGAGATTGCCTCGGGCGATGTCGTGGCTGAGTATGGTGCCGACCGTCCAATGTGTCCCGCGTCAATCATGAAGGCGGTGACATCGGCCTCGGTCATCAGCCTCTATCCCTCAGAAAAGTGTTTTGCCAATCGGTTTTATCTCAGGGGCAATCTCGATGGCTCTGTCTTCCACGGAGATATTGTCCTTGAAGCTTCGGGCGATCCCACTCTCGGCTCAGCCTTCTTCCCCGGAGAAAATCAGTCTCAAGACAGCCTCGTCGCAGCCCTGCGAAGGCTCGGCATCGACTCCATTACCGGGAGGATAGTCATCGACTCCGCCGCTATCCCCGACCCTTCCTATCCACCGGGCTGGGGCTCCGATGACTTTATGTGGCCCTATGGAGCCATGCTCCGCGCCCTCAACTGGCGTGACAACAGTTATATCCTGAATATTCCATCCAAGGTCACCACCCCTCACATCCCCGGCCTGTCGGTTGACTTTACCCGTCGCAAGGGTAAGATGGGCTATGACTCCCGCCCCCCTCTCACCCTCGTCAAAGCGTGGGGACGGCCGCCCAAGGCCGGAGCTTCGGTGGCCCTTGCTATGCCTGACCCTGCCGAGGCATTTACTTACTCCATGGAAGCTGCGATGGCCGATTCCGGTATAGTCTTCGGCTCCTCTCCGGAGCGTTCTGAAGGGCCGGTGGCCGATCTCACGACTGTCTTTTCCCAGCCTTTCGCCACCATCCTCCGTAGCCTGATGCTCCGCAGCGACAATCTCATGGCCGAGGGAATGTTGCGCACCATAGCGCCCCGTCAGCCCCGCGACTCCGCCGTTGTCCGCGAACTGTCGCTATGGGAGCTCAGAGGCGCCGACACCGACTCGGTCGCCATTGTCGACGGGAGCGGACTCAGCCGCCTTAATCATATCACCCCCTGGTTTATGGCCGACGTTCTGACCTGGATGGCACGCTCGCCTAAGTCAGATGTCTATGCCGGTCTCTTCCCCCGCGTGGGCCGTGAGGGCACAGTCCGTCGCTTCCTTGCCGGCACCCGTCTTGAAGGGCAGCTCGCCCTCAAGACCGGCACGATGAGGGGCGTCAGATCTCTCGCCGGCTACCGCCTCGATGCCGAGGGAAGGCCCACTCATTCCATTGTCCTTATCGTCAATGGCTTTTCTTGCAGCGCCGCTGAAATAAACAAGGCGGCAGAGGCATTTTTTCTCAATTTTTTTTAGTAGTTTCGCGCCAAAATTCTGACCTAATGCCACAACATTCATCCCATCTCGACTCTCTTCTTGGCCTCGCCTTTGAAGTAGAAGGGCTTATCATGCTCGCCCAGCGACGCGATGACATGACCCCTCCGGAAGTTTTCAATATGCTGACCGACAAGTGCCGGGCCCTCCTCGAGGGTGCCGAGACACTATGCGCCGAGCCTTCTTCCTGCATCCCCGGGGAGTTGGCTGAAGATAACACGTTGGTTATCGGCGAGCCGGTATCTCTCCCGGAGCCGAAGCCCCAGCCGGAAGAAGAGACTGCTCCTCAGCCCGAGCCTGAAGCGGTGCCCTCTGCTCAGGAAGACACCTTTATAGTAGAAGAGGAAGAAGATGCTGCCCCTCAGCCTGAGATCATCCAAGAGAATATCCTCTTGGAGGAGGAGGTGACGGAGACCCCCGTTGAGCCGGAGATACACACCGTGGTCCTCATGTCTGAGTCTCAGGAAGAGCCCGCCGGAGCGGCTGAGCCTGCCTCTATGCCCTCTCAGCCGGCTTCGCCGGCCGTTCAGCGCCAGCCAGTAGCCCTGACTCTCAACGATAAATTTCGTTTCTCGCGCGCCCTCTTCGGGGGATCCAATGCCGCCCTCAACGATGCACTTGCTGCGATAGCGGCTATAGATGACCCGGCCGATCTTGACGATTATCTTATCAACGACCTCTGCCTCGACCCGGAGACCGAGGATGCCAAAGATTTTATCGCTCTCATAAAGGGAGAAATCTGATGCTCTATATTGTCCCTACTCCTGTAGGCAATCTCGGCGACATGACTCCGAGGGCCATTGAGATACTCCGCCAATGCTCCACTATCTATGCTGAAGACACCCGGACTTCGGCTATAGTGATGCGCAGGTTTGACATTACCACTCCCCTCCTCTCTTTCCATAAATTCAATGAACATTCGGCCCTCGATTCGGTAATGGACCGCCTCGAAGGGGGCGAGGATATAGCTCTCGTAAGCGATGCCGGCACTCCGGGCATCTCCGACCCGGGCTTCCTCATCTCCCGAGAGTGTCGCCGGCGCGACATTCCGGTGGTCACCCTCCCGGGCCCGACAGCTTTCGTGCCGGCTCTGGTCAGCTCCGGTCTCCCATGCGAGAGATTTACCTTTGAAGGCTTCCTTCCCCCCAAAAAGGGCCGCGCGACACGCCTTGCCGACATTGCATCATCTCAGGTCACCACTATTATCTACGAGAGCCCCCTCCGCCTGGTCAAGACCCTCACTCAGCTGGCCGAAGTGTGTGGCCCTGACCGTCCGGCATCAGTCTCGCGAGAGATATCTAAGCTCCATGAAGAGACACGCCGCGGATCGCTCGCCGAGCTGATTGATTATTTCGGAGCAAACAATCCGCGAGGGGAGATTGTTATCGTTTTGGGTGGCATAGAGGCTCCCCCGGCCCATCGATCCCACAAAAACAAATATCGCATCGAAGCTGAGGAAGATAACCTTCCATCTTGCGATGACCCCGATTGACATCCATCACCTCCTACCCTATCATCACCGATTATTCACTCTCCCACCATAACCCAACAAGTATGAAACGACTGACCAAATCCCTGGCCACACTGGCCGCCATCGCAGCCGCGACTGTTCTCCCCTTCGCCTCTTGCGGCGATAAAGAACGCCTTCAGCAGGCCGAAGCCACCAACGACCTCTATAGTTCTCAGCTTCAGAGCGCGCTCGCCACACAGGACTCCCTCTTCATGCTCATCAATGAGATTACCGACGGCATGAATCAGATTAAGGAGATGGAGCGCGTGGTAGCCACCTCAGGCACCCTCTCATCAGAGACTCCTTCAGCCAAAAATCAGCTTGTGGCCGATATGCAGGCTCTCCAGCAGGCTCTTCAGAGCCGTCGGGAGCGCCTTGAGGAACTCGAAAAGAAGCTCGCCGATTCATCGGGCCAGAATGCCAATCTCCTCAAGACCATCTCTAACCTCAAGGCTCAGATTGCTGAGCAGCAGACCGAGATTGTGTCGCTCAACGACCAGCTCGCCCAGGCCGGCATGACCATCACTAACCTCGGCTCTCAGATCGATTCACTCAATCAGACTGTCACCACCGTCGTTGAAAGCCTCGACCAAGCCGAGCAAGCCGCCCAAGCTGCCACGGCTGAACTCAATACCTGCTATTACGTCGTCGGCTCGGATAAGGAACTCAAAGACAATAACATCATTGAGAAAGGTTTCCTCCGCAAGACCAAGATACTCCCCGGCGACTTCAATGCCTCATACTTCACGCCCGCCGATAAGCGCACCCTCACCGAGATCAACACCCACTCGAAGAAAGCCGAGGTGATGACAAACCAGCCCAAGGACTCCTATTCCATCGAAGACCAGGGCGGTCAGAAAATCATCCGCATCACCAACCCGACGCGCTTCTGGAGCGTAAGCAACTACCTCGTTGTCAAAGTCGACTGATCCCCTCCCATCAATAAAATGAAGCCACCGCCCTGATCGCGGTGGCTTCATTTTGACTGTGGGCAATAAAGGGCAAAGGTCGCGCGTTATATAGAGGTGAAACCGTTACCAATGATGACTATCAAGGCATTTCGCCGCATTGCAGCATTGGCCGGTGCCTTTGTGGCACTGGCCTTCCCGCTTTATCTGTCGGCCGCTTCGCCTGCCGAAGGTGTGGGCGGCTCCAGCCCTGCCTACTCTTTCCTCGAGACCACCTCATCTTCACGTATCTACGGCCTTGGTGGCATCAATATCACCGTATCCGATCCTACCGACGTGTTTACCATCGACCAAAATCCGGCGCTCCTCGGCCCGGAGTTTGACAAGCAGCTCGGTGTCAATTATATGCGATGGATGGGAGGAAGCAATTTTGCCGGTGTCAGGTATGCTATGGCTGCCGGTGACCGTGGGGCATGGAGCGCGGCCATCCAATATTTCGGCTACGGCTCCCAGAAAGAAACCGATGCCTCCGGCAACGTCACCGGCAATTTCTCGCCCCTTGATGTGGCCTTCAGCGGAGCTTATGCCCATGATTTTTCCGATCTCCTTCGCGGAGGTTTCAACATCAAGATGGCTTATAGCTCTTACGGCGATTTTTCGGCCGTTGCCCTCGCTACCGATCTCGGTCTGAGCTATTACGATGCCGACCGCGACCTCGCTCTGTCGGTCGTAGCTGCAAATCTCGGCGGCCAGATTAAGCGCTTCAACGACACTTATGACCGCCTCCCCATCGACCTACGCCTCGGATGGGCCAAGAGCTTCGGGTCGTTTCCCGTCCGCTTCTCCGTCACTGCCTACGATCTCACCCGATGGGACTCACCCTATTATGATAATGGCGACGGCACGTCGTCATCCTCTCCTGAGCTCAAGAGCTCTTTTGCCTCCAATCTCTTCAGGCATCTCGTCTTCGGAGCCGACGTCATATCGTCAGAGAAGTTTAACATCTGCCTCGGCTATAACTATCGTACTCGGACCGATATGTCGACCTACTCACGCTCGTTTATCTCCGGCTTCTCCCTGGGCGCTTCGCTCCGTCTCTCCTCATTCGGAGTGGGCATAGCCCTCTCTCAGCCCCACCATGGCGCCACGACCATGATGGTAAACTTCACCACAGATCTCAACGAACTCCTTCGATAATCCCTTACCCTCACTTACCGTGAAAAAGATAATCATCGCCATCGACGGCTTCTCTTCATCAGGCAAGAGCACCATGGCCCGCCGCCTCGCCGCAAAGATTGGCTACCGATATATTGACTCCGGCGCCATGTATCGCGCTGTTACTCTCTATGCTCTCCGCAATGGCCTCGCATCCATCGCCTCCGGCGACCTCGACGGTGAAGGCCTCGCCCGGGCCCTCCCTGACATCCATATCGATTTCAGGCCCGAGGCCGACGGCCAGCACACGCTCCTCAATGGCGCTGATGTTGAGCGCGAAATCCGCTCTATGGAGGTAAGCAATATGGTGAGCCCTGTTGCAGCCCTCCCCGCCGTGCGCCATGCCCTTACTCTCATGCAGCGCGCTTTAGGCGCGGAGCGTGGTATCGTCATGGACGGCCGGGACATAGGCACTACCGTTTTCCCCGACGCAGAGATGAAGGTCTTTGTCAACACCTCGGCCGAGACCCGAGCCCGCCGCCGATTTCTCGAGCTTGCCGAGAAGGGGCAGCACGCCTCTTATGCCGAAGTTCTCGCCAATGTGGTCCATCGCGACCACATCGACTCCACCCGCAAGGAGAGTCCCCTTCGTCAGGCCCCCGATGCCTTGGTCCTCGACAATGGCGACATGACTCTTGAGGAGCAGGATGCCTGGATGCTCGACCGCTTTAATTCTATTGTCGGGAAATGAGCGTCAAGGTGGAGATCGACCCACGCTCGGGCTTCTGCTTCGGGGTGGTCACGGCCATCCGCAAAGCCGAGGAGGAGCTCCTGCGAGGAGGTCCGCTCTATTGCTTAGGCGATATTGTCCACAACAGCGATGAGGTGGAGCGACTGCGCCGACGCGGCCTGGTAACCATCACCCACTCTGATCTCGACTCTCTCCCCCGGGGCGCCAGGGTGCTCCTCCGCGCCCACGGTGAACCCCCCTCCACTTATGCCATGGCACGCGAGCGCGACCTGACTCTTATCGATGCCACATGCCCCGTGGTGCTCCGCCTTCAGCAGCGCATCCGCGAGGCTTCGGCTGAGGCGCCCGAGGGAACTCAGATTGTCATCTATGGCAAGCACGGCCACGCCGAAGTAAATGGTCTGGTAGGCCAGACCTCAGGCCGCGCTATCGTAGTGGAGTCTGTCGAAGAACTCGACAAAGTAGACTTCTCCCGCCCGGTGGTTCTCTTCTCGCAGACCACTAAGAGTATCGACGGCATGCGTCACCTCTCCCGGACCATTGCCGACTCACTCGCGCCCGGAGTTACATTTACCAGCCACGATACCATATGCCGCCAGGTGGCCTCGCGTGCCGGGGGGCTGAGGGAGTTTGCCAGAGCCCACGACGTGGTGCTCTTCGTGGCCGGAGCTAAGAGCTCAAATGGCCGGGCTCTATACCGGGAGTGTCACAGCGTCAATCCCGACACTCATCTGGTGGCCAACCGCAGCGCCATAGAGCCTGCTTGGCTCGCCGGGGCCTGCTCCATTGGCATCTGCGGCGCCACCTCCACACCCTCATGGCTCATGGAGGAGGTGGCAGCCCGGGTCACTCAACTTCTTTCACCCCTCTCTGAATCTTCCGACAATGGATAATTTCGTGGCCATAGACGTTGAGACCGCCAATCAATATCCCACTTCAGTGTGTTCGATAGGAGCCGTAAAGATAGAGGAGGGCGTCGTCACCGGTTCTTTTTATGAGCTCGTCCGCCCCACGCCCAATTTCTATATCCGCCGTTTCACTGAAGAAATCCATGGCATCTCACGCGCCGACACCGACACCGCCCGCACTTTTCCTGAGGTCTGGGCCTCTCTCGAGCCCTTCATCGGCGACCTGCCTTTAGTAGCTCATAACAAGCGGTTTGACGAGAGGTGTATTCGGGAGTGTTTCCGTCACTACGGCATGCCCTATCCCGACTATCCCTTCTATTGCACCCTCATCAAAGCCCGCGCGACCATCCCCCGCGCCATATGCGGCTCCTTTTCTCTCCCCGCTCTCGCCCATTTCCTCGGCATACCTTTTGACAATCACCATAACGCGCTGGCCGATGCAGAAGCATGTGCCCGCATAGCCCAGACGATATTATGACACCATCTGCCTCTTCCCCCGCGTCCCGGCGCCGGCCCCCTCTCCCGCGCTTTACCCTCGCGGCCACCCTTATCGCCGTGGTTATTTCCGTCGTCGTGGCTATCGTGGGCAACTATCGTGCCACCGCCGGCATCCCGAGTGAAGCACGCATTTCTCCGGCCGACACTTCGGCATGGTATCTCGGCATGGAACACGCGGTCTCCCTTGTCAATGACTGCCGCGACGACAATGAGCGGGCTCTGAGGCTCCTCGATATCCGGGCGCGCGAGACAAACATCCGAGCTCGCCTCGGCTCTTCGGCTGCCGAAGCCTACATCAAAGGGTTTGAACATAGTCTCCGACTCAACTCCGACTCCCTTTCGAGCGTTATTCTCGGTGAATAACCTTTTTCCCATACGTAACCAACTTCAAGACATGATAATCCATTCAGCCCGCTTCAAGGTCTCAAACTCTTCAGTAGAAAACTGCCCTCCCGAGATGCGCCATGAATATGCCTTCATCGGACGCTCCAATGTGGGTAAGTCGAGCCTCATAAATATGCTTCTCGGCCACGGTGCCCTCGCAAAGACCTCTTCCACGCCGGGAAAGACTATGCTTATCAACCATTTTGATGTCAATGATTCATGGTCAATAGTCGACCTCCCCGGCTATGGCTATGCCCGCCGGGGCAAAGACTCCCGCGATGAGCTCCGCCGCATGATCGAGGGCTATATCCTCGGCCGCGAGCAGATGACCTGTCTGTTTCTTCTCCTCGACTCCCGCCATGATCCCCAGAAGATCGACATGGAGTTTATGGAGTGGCTCGGCGAAAACGGAGTGCCCTTTGCCATCGTATTCACTAAGCTCGACAAGATGGGCCCTGTGGCCGGTCGCGAAAAAGTGGCTAAATATTGCGAAGCCCTCCTCGAGACCTGGGAAGAACTTCCCCCGGTGTTTCTCTCCTCGAGCGAGGATGGCCGCGGACGCACCGAAATCCTCGACTATATCGAGGAGCTCAACCGCCTCCCTGTCGGATACCGCGACGAGGAGTGATTTTCGCCGCCTTTTCCAAACTTTTCACGCCCCCCGAGCGTTATAAAAGCAAACAGAAAAGCACACACTCATAACTTCAAAATCCTCAACTCCAAACTTATTTATTACTATGGCACTCACAACTTCACGCCCCTCCAAGCCCTCTGAGGCCCGAAATGTCGACTTCTTTCCCGGCGTCGCCGAGGATATCGCCGACAAAGAGAAGACAACTGACTGCGAGGTCAGAGCCGACGTAAGAGATCTCAATAATAATCCTCGCAACACCGACATCGATATGCCCTGATTTTTCAGCATACGCTCCGGCGACATTACTTCAATTAACCCTTTGCTACATCCCGTCCATCACACATCCATCGTGAGGACGGGATGGCGCATTTTCCCCCATAGCCGTCTCCTCCTCATCCACCTGCCACATCCGCAAGATAAATTTTATTTGCGCGACTAAGAAAAATACATTAACTTTGCGGGAAGGAGTGGTCACCCGCCGCTCCGCCCCTCTTACCCACCCTCATTGACCATGGAAATCAAGAAACAAGTTATATCCGTCCCTGAAAAGGGCGATATCACCCTGGTGACTCTTACCAACGCCTCCGGCGCTTCGGTCACCCTCTCCTCAGTAGGCGCCGGCATTGTCAGCGTAATCGTTCCCGACGCTAAGGGCAATCTTGCCGATGTGTGTCTCGGATATGCCGATCCCAAGGATTACTTTTACGACGGCCCCTGCGCCGGCAAGGTCCCCGGACGATATGCCAATCGCATTGCCAAAGGCCATTTCTCCATCGACGGCAATGAATATACCCTCGCTATAAATAATGGCCCCAATGCTCTCCACGGCGGTCCCGAGGGTTTCCAAAACCGCATCTGGGACTGCGATATTGATGGCGACAAGGTGATATTCACCTATGTCAGCGCCGACGGCGAGGAGGGCTATCCCGGTCAGCTCACCGCCCGCGCCACCTACACCTGGAGCGACGATTGCTGCCTCTCTCTGACCCTTGAGGCTGAGACCGACAAGGCCACCGTTGTAAACCTCACAAACCACGCTTACTGGAACCTCGAGGGCGAGAGCGCCGGATCTGTGCTCGACCATATCCTCTGGCTCGATGCCTCACGCTTCCTCCCCACCGACGACACCCTTATTCCTACGGGCGAGATGGCTCCCGTGGCCGGCACTCCCATGGACTTCACCTCTCCTAAGCCCATAGGCCGCGATATGGATCTCAACTACACCCCCATCAAATATGGTAAGGGATATGACCATTGCTGGATCGTCGACGAATGGACCCCCGGCAAGCTCAAGACCGTGGCCCGCCTCGAGGCTCCCGCTTCGGGCCGTGTCCTCGAAGTCTCCACAACCCAGCCTGCCGCGCAGGTCTATGCCGGATGCTGGCTCGCCGGCTCGCCCGTCAACAAGAGCGGCCGACCGATGAACGACTACGACGGAGTGGCCATCGAATGTCAGCACCCCGCCGATTGCCCCAACGAGCCCTCTTTCCCCAACACTGTCCTCCGTCCCGGCGAAAAGATGACCGAGACCATCAAATTCAAATTTTCTGTAAAATAACCCAATAATTATCTCATCAAGATGAAACCCACGCTCTTTGTGCTCGCTGCCGGCATGGGCTCGCGTTATGGCGGCCTCAAGCAGCTCGACGGCCTCGGCCCCCATGGCGAGACCATTATGGACTACTCTATCTACGACGCCCT
>CAZAUV010000076.1:0-11769 GCA_964488335.1 uncultured Bacteroides sp. | reverse complement strand
ATGGAGCTATAAATATGCTCGCCGCCAATGGAGCCTCGTTGACTCTGAAGATCTCAAGTATAAGTTTCTCAACGCCTTTGACAATGCTATGGTGGAGCTTATCAGCGCCACCTACGATTTCCAGGCTCTCCCCATAGAGAAGCTCTGGGAGAAGGACGACGACCAGGTGCTCGCCTACAAGCGCGGCCCATATGTCTTTGTCTTCAATTTCAATCCCTCCAAGTCGTTCTCGGGTTATGGCATCCTCACCCCTCCGGGAGAGTATGAATGTGTATTGTCATCCGACAATCCGGCCTTTGGCGGGTATGGCAATATCGACGAGGGAGTCCACCACCTTACCTCGCCCGACCCGCTCTATACGCCCCACGGGGTGGCGTGGCTGCGGCTCTATCTGCCGGCCCGCTCGGCTCAGGTGCTCCGACTGATGCCCGCTCATCCCGGACGCCGGCGCGCCGCCGCCAAGGCTGCCACGGAGACGCCCGAGAAGCCTGTTGAGAAGAAGGCAGCCACAAAGGAAGCGCCGGCAAAGAAAGCGTCGGCGAAGAAGACTGCGGATAAGAAGCCGGCCGCAAAGGCCGAGAAAGCTTCCGAGGCCCCGGCCAAGAAGACGACCGCGAAGAAGCCGGCCGCCAAGAAAAAAGAATAGTCGTCCATGCGATACCATGATTAATCATGATAGTGCGCCAATCAAGATTCATCACGATATTGCGCCGAAAATAAATGCCGAGCGGGCGGCGCGTCAATAACTGACGTGCCGCCCGCTCGGAGTTAGTCTTTGTTGTTCAGAGACAGGTGGGGGTGACGCAGGCGGCTGCGCGGGCTGCCTTTGCGCGAGCGGCGTCGACGCTCTCATCTGTTGCGAGGACGACTGCCATGCGCCGGTGGCCCTTTATCTCAGGTTTGCCGAAGATGCGCATGGCTGTGCCGGGCTCTTCGAGAGCACGCTCGATACCTTCGAGGATGAGCTCGCGGGTGTTGCCTTCGACCACGATGGCATGGGAAGCCGATGGGCCATAGAAGCGTATCTCGGGAATGGGGAGCCCGAGGAGGGCGCGTGAGTGGAGGGCAAATTCGCTGAGGTCCTGGGATATCATAGTGACCATGCCGGTGTCGTGAGGGCGGGGCGATACTTCGCTGAAAATCACGTCGTCGCCCTTGATGAAGAGCTCCACACCGAAAATGCCTTTGCCTCCGAGAGCGTCAGTGATCTTGCGGGCAATCTCGCGGGCACGCTCGATTGCAACGGGGCTCATAGGCTGGGGCTGCCAGCTTTGGCGATAGTCGCCATTTTCCTGATGATGTCCTACCGGCTCGCAGAAAGCAGTGCCTGAGACGGAGCGGACGGTCAGAAGAGTAATCTCATAGTCAAAGTCGATAAAGCCCTCGACGATAACGCGTCCAGCTCCGGCGCGACCGCCCTCTTGAGCCTCACGCCATGCGGCATCGATGTCGGCCTCGGAGCGGATGGTGCTCTGGCCGTGGCCGCTGGAGCTCATTACGGGCTTTACTACGCAGGGGATGCCGATCTCGCTGATGGCTTGGTCAAATTCCTCGCGGGTCTCGGCGAAGCGGTAGGGTGAAGTGGGGAGGCCAAGTTCCTCGGCGGCGAGGCGGCGGATGCCCTCGCGGTTCATTGTCAGGAAGGCAGCGCGGGCAGTAGGGGTAACGTTATATCTCTCCTTCTCCATCTCTACGAGGACCGGAGTGGCGATTGCCTCTACCTCGGGGATGATATGGTCGGGCTTCTCGAGCTCAATGATGCGGCGGAGCTCGGCAGGGTCAAGCATATTTATAATGTAGGAGCGATGGGCCACTTGCATAGCCGGTGCACCGGCATAGCGGTCAACGGCGATGACCTCCACGCCGAAGCGCTGGAGCTCGAGGGCCACTTCTTTACCGAGCTCACCGCTGCCCAAAAGCATGGCCTTGACGGCAGAGGGTGTCGAGGGTGTTCCGATTTTCATTGTGATATGTGATAATAATGGGTTGGCGGGTAAAGTTATTGTTGTGAAGGATAAGAGGAGTAAGCACCGGGACGGACGGTGGTGTGGAAGCAGGGCTGCTTACGCTCATATTTGACATAGAGCTTACCCTCGTCGCGCATGGTGGCCAGCACTTCGGCAAGCACCCCTTTGAGGTCGTCGACAGATCGCGGTGTGGGGTTGTCGGCATCCGGGATGAAGCGGGCATAGGAGATATCGACGGTGGTGGCGAGCTGATGGACAGAGGAGTCGACGGCGTTGACATTGCGCCGGCGCAAGCGGCTCACTGTCTCGGGTGTGCGGGTCACTGAGGTAATGCGCATCCGGTATCGGGAGCCTCCGCGGGCAGCCACACTGTCGGTAAAGCGACGGCCTATTTCATGGACCATAGCAGCAGCCTCGGGCACGAGGTAAGGGACCGAATGTGTCAGAGGCTCAAGGAAGAAGTCGCGACACGAGGTGATTTTTACCAGCGGACGTGTCAGCTGCCAGTGTGAGCGGAGATCAGAGAGGGGAGTGATACCTACAGAGTCGGCGGCGGCCCAATGGACGTAGTTGCTGTCGTTGAAAGCGTTTCGGAGACTGCCCATATAATTGACCTTCATACGCTCGGTAGCGTCGTCCATCGCACGCGATATGTCCCAGACAGACACGCTGTCGGTGTTGTCCAGGTCGCGGGCTGAGATGACTGACTCGCTCCGGGCGGTCGGCGCCGCGGTATCCTCAGCGGGCTTTGATGAGCAAGCCGGTGTCAGCGAGGCCACGGCTGTCGTCACGGGGATGAGGATTGCGGAGGCAGCTGAGCGGAGGCTTGTCATATGGTATGGTCGATGGATGGATTACTCAAAGCGGTAAGTGATAGTACCGGTCTGCTCGGCTCGGGCATTGAGGTCGACGCTGAAACTGCTCGCCCGGGCGGCGGCGATGCAGCTCCTGCGGGCGCTCTCGTCGGCTGCAACGGCTCCGCTGCCCGAGTGGTATTGGGCTTTGATAACCTTCCCTTCGCGGTCTACTCTCACCTCAATGACAATAGAGCCTGTAAGGGTGGCTCGGGGCGAGGTCCAGTTTTCGAGCGAGCGGCCTTTGAGGTTGAAGCCGGGCTTCTTGCCCGATGAGGTCACAGCATCTTTGCCTGAGCCTTTTCCGTCGTTGGAGCCCTGGCCGCTTTGCTTATTGAAATTGACTCTGTTTTGGATATTCTCTTTGGCTTCGGCCTCGCGTTTGGCTTTGGCCTGAGCTTCCAGTTCCTCCTTTGAAGGACCGACTTTCTCGGGAGTGGGCTGAGGCTTCACCTTGACGGGGCTTTCCTTAGGAGTGGTCTGAAGGACGGGGACTTCGGGGGCGGCTTCTCCGGCATCTTCCCTATCCTGAGCGTCAGGAATAGGAGCAGGCTGCGATTCCACGGCCTTAGCCGGGTCTTTGACGGGCTTTAGCTTGGGCTTGGGGGTGAGGATCTCCACATATTCATCCTCCAGGAGGATTTCGGAGGTGTCTTCAGGGGGCCATACCTTCTTGGGCACACCCGCATATGAGAGGGTGACCCAAAGGAGTATGGCAATGATGGCGAAGTGAAACACCACCGTTGCCACTATAGCGGAAGCTTTGTTTTTATTCTCGTCCATGGGCTTGAGGAGGGAAGCGATTAGTTGGCGGGCATAGCCGAGGATGGGGCAGGCTTGGTGGCGAGCACCATTTTGAGGCCATTGACAGCACCGGCGTTAAGAACCTCCACGAGCTGGCCATAAGTTACTGTCTCATCGGCATAGATGGCTATATTCTGCTCCTCACCGGCCTCAACAGCCTGTTGCTCGATAAGGCGGAGGAAGCCCATAAGCTGAGGGATGGAGTCAACGGGCTGGGGCTCAGTGATGTCGGGTGTGGAGACATACATAGCTTTCTCGGCATCGATATAGACGCGCACCATCGGCTTAATGGCAGTCTGCTCCGAGCTCTGGGGGAGGTTGATTTCGAGAGCCGTGGGGAACACAAAGGTCGATGTGACCATAAAGAAAATCAGGAGCAGGAAGATGACATCGGTCATGGAGGCCATGGAGAAGAGCGATGTCATATCATATTGACGTTTCAGTGCCATAGCTATCAGGCGGGCTCGTTTAGGAGGTCCATAAATTCCATAGTCTCGCCTTCGAGGCGCGTCATGACGCTGTTGATGCGGGCCACGAGATAGTTGTAGGCGAAGAGAGCGATGATGCCCACGATGAGGCCGGCCACGGTGGTGACGAGGGCTTCATAGATGCCTCCGGCGAGGATGTCGATATTGGCCGAGGAACCGGCAGAGGCGAGGTTGAAGAAGGCCTGGACCATACCCATGACGGTGCCGAGGAAGCCGAGCATGGGGGCACCGGCGGCTGTAGTGGCAAGCCAGGGCAGACCTTTGCCGAGGGATGCTATCTCAAGGTTGCCGGTATTTTCAATAGCCACGAGGACATCGTTCATCGGGCGGCCTATGCGGCTGATGCCTTTTGCGATGAGGCGCCCCGAGGGGGTGTTGGTGCGCTCGCAGAGGCGTGTAGCGCTCTCAAGCTCGCCCTGATGGATATAGTCGCGGATGCGGTCCATAAATGTCCGGTCGTGGCGGCTGGCAGCGCGTATGGCCATGAAGCGCTCCACGAAGATGTAGATGCAGATGATGGAGAGGATTGCCAGTGGGATCATAATCCATCCGCCCTCTTTGCAGAGTTCCCAGAGGGACAGGGTAGCCTGGACCTGCGGTTCAGCGGTGGGGATGGTCTGGGTGACGGTCTGAGTGACTGTCTGCGCGGCTACTGAAGCCTGCTCGGTGAGAAATTCAATGGTGTCCAACATTGGAAGTTAAGAGCTAAACGGGTGGATTATCTTAAACGGGTGGATTAATCAGGAAATGGGAGCGATGCAGTCGCGATAGCGGCGAATAGTCTCGTCGATGCCGAGATATAGCGCATCGCTGATGATGGCGTGGCCTATCGACACTTCATCGAGATAAGGGAGCGAGGCGGCAAAAAACCGGAGGTTGGTCAGATTGAGGTCGTGGCCGGCATTAACTCCCAGTCCCGCATTATGGGCCGTCTGCGAGGCCTCGACGAAAGGCGCCACTGCCCCCCGGGGATCAGCCTCGTAGCCGTCGGCATAAGGTTTGGTGTAAAGCTCAATGCGGTCGGCCCCCACACGGGCGGCTTCAATGATGGCGTCAGAGTCGGGGTTGACGAAGATGGAGCTGCGGATGCCGGCCTCGCGGAGACTGTCGATGACAGATGCGAGGAAAGCCGCATTGGCCCTTACATCCCAGCCGGCAGATGATGTCAGTGCGTCGGGCTTATCAGGCACGAGGGTCACCTGAGCAGGCTTCACTTTAAGCACAAGCTCCATAAACTCAGGCGATGGATAGCCCTCGATGTTAAACTCTGTGTGGAGAACCGGGCGCAGGGCATAGACATCGTCGCGGGTGATATGGCGTTGATCAGGGCGCGGGTGGACCGTGATACCCTGAGCGCCCGCTTCTTCGCAATGGAGCGCAAAAGCCACGACATCGGGGATACCCTCGCCGCGGGCATTGCGCAGCGTGGCCACCTTATTTATGTTTACGCTAAGATTGGTCATCTTATCAAATGAAGGATAAAAGGAGTGGCAACTATCGGTCAATGGCTCAGCAACACCTTTCTTTATCCTCAGGCCGAACAGTTGATGGCCCCGGGCGTTGTATAGATAAAGAAAAATGTGTAATTTTGCGCATCGTTTCCAATAGCGACACAAAAGTAGTCAGAATTTCTTATTCCGACAAATAATTATGATGACCACCCTCTCCCATAAGCCCGATATGACCCCCGACATTGCATTGACATCTCCCTTGAGCGAGCGCCTCTATCCAGCGGCAGAAGACTCAAGCGAGATTACTGTGGTATGTCGTCGGGAAGATTATTCGGCTTCCTCCATCGCCCGGGCCGTGGAAGACAGCGACAGTCATATTCTCAACCTCAACGTCACTGCCGATCGCGGCGACGCCGATGGCCTCTCTATGGTTGTCGAGCTCCGCATCAACCGGCGCGATCCGTCGGCAGCCGCCCGCTCCCTTGAGCGATATGGCTATGAGGTGACCTCCACCCGCTCTTCATCGGGCGAGACCATCCCCGATGCATTGGCTCTCGAGCGCCTGCGCAATCTCATCCGGCGCCTCGAGGAGTGAAAGCCATTCAGGCCGGCCCATGTCATTTCAGCTTAATCGTCAATCTTTTCAATCACTATAGCTATCAGCCAAATTCTTGACATAGCCATCTTTGGCAATGAATATCAGCAGATTTACCTTGCTGAAATCCGCGACCTCCTTATGCGACTGAGCCGCAATGAGGGGGTGGGCCTTTCCATAGAGGCTCATTTCGAAGCCTATTTAGGCGGCTTCTTTGAGCTCCCTCCTCATTCAATCTTTACGACATCGCCGCCCGAGGATACCACCCTCGCTCTTAGCTTTGGGGGAGATGGCACGGTGCTCCGCACTGCCCGACAGGCCGCCCCCGCAGGCATTCCCGTCATGGGCATCAACACCGGCCATCTCGGCTATCTTGCAGCCACCCGGCTCAACGACCCGGCCGAGATCTGCCGCGCTATCATCAGCCGGGAGTATCAGATTGAGGAGCGTACCATGCTCGAAGTCACCGCCGGGACAGGCGATCAGGTCAACCTCTTTGCCCTTAATGAGGTGGCCGTGCTCAAAAAAGATACATCTTCGATGATCTCGGCCTCAACAACTATCAATGGCCATTTCCTGGCTCATTACCAGGCCGATGGTCTCCTGCTCTCGACTCCTACCGGCTCCACGGGTTATAATCTCTCGGCGGGTGGCCCCATCGTAGGGCCCTCGAGCCCGGTGATGATAATCACTCCCGTCGCGCCCCACTCGCTGACGATGCGACCCTTGGTGGTGCCTGACTCTGTGGAGGTGGGCATCGTGGCTTATTCTCGCGCCGATTCTTTCCTGCTGAGCGTCGACGGTGTCTCTACCACCATCGCCGCAGGTACGCCACTGAAGGTTACAAAGGCTCCCTTTACATGCCGCCTCGTGAAGCTCCACGACCATCTTTTTGTTGACACCCTGCGCCAAAAGCTCCTCTGGGGAGTCGATACTGACGACAATCCATGATTTCAGGGTATATTGATCATCCGGTGCTTGGAAGGGTCATAGTGACAGTCAATCCCAGGGCACGCCGTTTCACAGCCCGGTGGAAAGACGGGCGTGTGGGCATTACCGTCCCCGCGGGGACACAGGCAGAAGAAATAACCCGGGCCCTTGACGCTCTGGCGCCGCGTCTTCTCGCCCGGAGACAGACGCCACGATGTCTCCAGCCCGGCACATCGCTGTCTTTTCCCGACTTCGAAGTCAGGGTTGAGGGGAGTGAGCACGATTATGTCAGCGGTCAGATAGTGGCCTCTCACGGCGATGTCCCTGTCACCCTTCTGCTCTTTGTCAATCCCTCTATTGATGGATCGCTCTTGGAAAAGGGTATCGGGAAAGTCCTTGGCCGCATGGCTTCGCGCATTGCAGGGCCGCTGTTGCTTCCGAGAGCGCAGGATATAGCTGCGCGCCTTGGTATCAGCGTTGTCAGATGGGACATTGGCCACGGAGTGCATCGTCTGGGAAGTTGCTCTTCCCGCGGACATATCATCCTGTCGAGGGCTTGTATCTTTCTGCCATGGCGCCTTCGCGACTACATAATTTGTCATGAACTTGCCCATCTGACCCACTTCAATCATACACCCGAATTTCATGCCCTCTGCTCGCGTTATTGCGGCGGCGACGGCGATGAGCGGCGACGTGAGCTTAAAGAATATCACTGGCCGGTGCCCCTCGCATGAATTTAATCAGTCACCTTAATCCACAATTATCAATGTTACTTAATAAAGCCATATCGCTGTCAGGGCGCCTGACGATAGCCTCGCTTATACTCTTCATGTCGGCAACAATTGCCGGCTGCGACAGAGAGGAGGATGATTTCATCCCTCAGCCGACTGAAAACTCGACGATAGTAACGGGATATATCAAGACTCCTGCCGGCACTCCTCTGGAGAATATTCCGGTGACGGTAGATCTCAATAACAAGGGGTTGTTTGGATCAACGGTGATCCATAAGGCCAAAACTACTACCGACCGTTCAGGGTTCTATAAGATATTTTTCGAGACGAGAGAAAGTGAAGGCTATGCTCTCAGCAGCGATTTCATTTTTTCCGTGGATCTGTCGGTCCTCTCCTCAGAGGATTATCTCATCGCGCAAAAAATGGACTATCGTTTCGGAGGCATGCCGGAAAATTGGAGTGGGACCACATTCAAGTGTAATTTCACCGTCCCCCACAAGAAACTTGTGACAGTAACGGTCGACAATCCGGGAGAGCCCGTCGCAGGCGGGAAATATGCAGTCAGGAATGTTTTCCCGTTCCTCGAAGGGGGGCTATATCTGTCGTCGTTTATGACGGAAGAGGATTATGGCACCTGTTTTTCATTAGACAGCATTGATATCCCGGCAAGGGGAGCTGCTTCAGTGACTATACCCTATGGAGCAGGAGTTGAAAATACTATAGGCGTGGTCTATCTGGGCAATGACACCATAGCGTTTACCCACGGCCTCCTTGTCAGCGATGTCAGAGAAATAACTCCTGACGAGAATGTAGGGCCGAGCATCGAGCTGACATTCTCGGGCCACTGACGGTGATAATTCTCCGGTTCAAGATATAGCGGGCCCTCCGACTGCCATTCAGCGAGTCGGAGGGCCCGGATGTTATTGGATGACCTGAAACGAAAATCAGCGGCCCGATGAAGCTACCATAGCATTCAGGCGATTGTTGAAGGCCTCGGCCCCGAGGAGTTCCTCAAGGCTCAGGTGCATGCGGTAGCGCCAGTAGTGACGGGGGTTGGAGGGCTCGTTGATTATTTCATCGGCGGGATTCTCGCGCCGGATGTCGGAGTCGATGGCGAGATAGTCCTGGAGAGGGAGTATGCAGAGCATCGAGGGGGAGTGGAGATGGCTGTCGATAATCATGGAGCATATCCATGGCTCGGCATAGAAGGGCGCTTCACCCGGCTGATGGAGCACGTTGTTGAAGAAGCTCTGGGCCATGCCGCGGTCGCTCTCCCACCATCCGCGTATGCCGGGCATATCGTGGGTCGAAGTGGCGCAGACCGAAAGATAGGGGTAAAGGGCCGGGTCGCCAAACTGCCGGTTGGGGTCTTTGGGCATGCGCTGGATTTCGAGAGAAAGGATGCGGAGCTCGTCCATCACCGAGGGGACGCAGGCGGGTATCATTCCGAGGTCTTCGGCGCAGGTGAGCATCTTGGTGGCTTCGATGATGGGCGGAAGTTTCTCCATCGCTTTATGGCGCCAGAAGTCGTCGTTGCGGCGATAGAAGAAATCGTCGTAGAGGCGGTCATATTGATAGCGCTCATAGTCTGTCAAGGCGCGATAAGAGAAGGTCTTGCGGGCATCGATGCGGGGATGCCAATAGCCTTGACGGTAGGGATCAGGGAGGAACAGCACCTGGTCGATGAGGCCCATGAGAGGCTCTATGAGATCGCGGTCGGGGTGCTCGGCGGCTATCGTTTCGCCCCAGGCTGCAATGGCTTTTTGTGTGGCGAGCTCGGGCCTTAGCTCATAGCGTCCGCCCCCGATTGGGAGAAGAAATCGCTCCTTGATCTCTTCGGCGCGCGGACCGAAGATTTCGCCGAGAGTCCAGTCGGCGATGTAGGGGCGGCAGTTGACCGAGGGGTTGAGACCGAAGTCATAATTCTGGCGCAGCTCCTGCTCTGTGAACGGGAGGGCCGGATTAAAGACACCGAGGAGACCGTGGAGCTGGTCGAGGGGAATCTGCCATATGCGGAAAAACCCGAGCACATGGTCGATGCGGTAGGCGTCGAAGTAGCGGGCCATGTTGCGGAAGCGATCTTTCCACCAGCTGAAGTTGTCGCGGGCCATTGCATCCCAGTTATATGTAGGGAAGCCCCAGTTCTGGCCGTTGACAGCAAAGTCGTCGGGCGGAGCGCCGGCCGAGGCATCAAGATTGAAGAGCTCGGGACGGAGCCAGGCGTCGACGCTGGTGCGGGAGATGCCGATGGGAATATCCCCCTTGAGGGCCACACCTCGCGAGTGGGCATAGTTGCGGGCATCGCGGAGCTGGCGGTCGAGGTGATATTGGAGGAAGTAGACAAAATTGATTTCATCGCCGCTCTCCTTGATCAAGGCAGCCACCTTGGCCGGGTCATAGACGGCATATTCGCCCCACTGTGTCATGTCGGGGGTGGAGAAGCGGTCGCGGAGGACGCAGAAAGCGGCATAGGGAGTAAGCCAACCGGCGTTTTTCTCCACGAAACTCTTGAATTCATCGGAGGATACGATCGTCTCGCGCTCCTGATTGAACAGGTCGCGCATATAATCCATCTTGAGCTTGAAGGCAGCCTCATAATCCACGGCGGGGAGTGCCTGGAGTCGCTGACGCTCCTGCTCATATCGCGCCATAGCTTCGGCGTCGTCGAGGCGTCCGGCCTCGGAGGGGCGCAGATACATCGGATGTAGAGCAAATGACGAGATGGAGTTGTAAGGGTAAGAATCTGTCCAGGTTCCGGTCATGTTGGTGTCATTGACCGGCAGGAGCTGGATGATGGTCTGGCCGGTGAGAGCGGCCCAGTCGGCCATCAGACGGATATCTGCGAAATCGCCCACTCCGAAGTCGTCGGCCGAGCGGAGAGAAAAGACGGGGATGGCCACACCCGCTCCGCGCCACAGGGGCAGGGGAGCGGGGACGCTCAGGTCGGTCACCACGATGGCATCGGCGCGCGAGGCATCTACGGGCACCACAAAGACTCGGTTGGAACGTGGCTCCCACGACATTATCTCTCCGGTCTTTTCCTTAATAATCAGGAATTTGTATTCAAAGGCGCGGCAGTCGGCGGGGAGGGGGAAGGTGATGGTCCAGACGGGATATTCCTCGTCAGACAGACGCAGGGCCGAAGCTGTGTCCCAGCCTCCGAGGGAGTCAATGGAGCCCGCTACGGCAAGGACACAGTCAGAGGGGACCATGGGAGCCGATGCCCGAAGTGTGACAGTGCCCGGAGCAGGGAGCTTGGCCGCGGTGTGATAGTGGTCGGGCCGGCGGCATACGCTCTTGGTGAAGAGTGTAGAGAGATATGGGAGGTCGGCGGGGCGGTCGAGCCAAGCGTCGCAGACAATGAGACGCTCCGTAGAGGGGTCGGCTACGGGGATGCGGTGAGACTGCCATTCGCGGCGGATAATGTGGCCGGTCTCGGATGCCACGACATAGCCATATTCCATATCCTGGACCGAGCGCAGGTCGGGGCAGGTGAGCTCGATGTGCCAGAGGTCTGTGCCTGCCACGGGAGCCATGGCCATAGTCAGGTCGCCGGCGGCCTCCACTCCTGGGATGTTGCGCGTCAGCTGGAGAGAGATATGCTCGCCCCAGTTGGTGTGGTAGTCAATGAAGAAAGTCAGTTTCATTGCAGAGAGGGGGGGTGTGTAGGTCAAGATAATTCAAAGGTGAGATAAATCATCCGCAGCGTGATGCGCCGCAGGAGGTGCATATAAGGCACCCTTCTTGATAAACAAGCGACTCGCTCCCGCAGTTGGGACACTTCTGCCCGGATGCTTTGGTGCCACTGGGGAGATATTTCTTCAGGGCACGCTCCACTCCCATCTTCCAGGAATTAATGCTCTGGCTGTCAAGCTCGAGGCCGGCCACCAGCTTGAGCACCTGGTCGATAGGCATACCATAGCGGAGCACACCCGAGATGAGCTTGGCA
>CAZAUV010000075.1:0-11926 GCA_964488335.1 uncultured Bacteroides sp. | reverse complement strand
GTCGTAGTCGTGGCGGAGCAGAGCCTCGCAGACGTCGAGCACGCGCTGCTTCTCTTCGATGACATACTTGGCGCGGCGGAAGTCTTCTTCGGTGATCTTATCCTTGGCGGCCTCGAGCATAGCCATGTCGGCGTCGCGGAGGGTCTCTACACCGAGGATCTTAGCCACGCGCTCGCAGCTCTCGCGGCGCTTGTTGTAGGGGGAGTCCACGAGCTCATGCTTCACCCGGGAGTCTACCAAGACGAGGCGATAGCCGTCGAGCTCGAAGGGGAAGTATTCAAATTCGCCCGAGCGGCAGTCGAGGCGCATCAGATGATCTTTCTTGCCGTGGACCGAGGCAAACTGGTCCATGATGCCGCAGTTGACGCCGCAATAGTTGTGCTCGGTCGACTGGCCGATCTTGGCGAGCTCCATCTTGGGGAACTTATTGTCGTTGAAGAGATCGTTGATGGCAAAGGCAAAGCAGCTCTCGAGGGCGGCCGAAGAGCTGAGGCCAGCGCCTAAGGGCACATTGCCGGCGAAGACTGCGTCGAAGCCCTCTACCTTGCCGCCGCGCTTGATCACCTCGCGGCATACGCCGAAGATGTAGCGGGCCCACTGCTGGGAGGGAGCATCCTCCTCATTGAGGCCAAACTCCACATATTCGTCGATGTCGATGGAGTAGACGCGGCAGTGGTCGGTGCCATTGGGGCGGATGTCGGCCATGATAAACTTGTCGATGGCGCCGGGGAAGACAAAGCCGCCGTTGTAGTCGGTGTGCTCGCCGATGAGGTTGAAGCGGCCGGGGCTGACGAAGAGGATACCTTTGCCGCCAAACTTATCGGCGAAGGCCGTCGTGATTTTTTCTTTCATTTCCATGATATAGAAGGTGTTATGAGGCCTTGCGACGCGATGGGCGCGCCATCGGCCTCGGTATATTTTCTGCAAATATAGGTATTCTTTAGATAAAAGACAAATTGTCTTTTTGACAATATGACATTTTTAACTGGCAGATTAGCACAACATCGCCACCTTCGCAGCTTACTCGCGTAATCTCCAGATGGTTAAGCACTAAATATTTTGCATTTTTTGTTGAGTTAGCTTAATTTGAAATTTAGTGATGAACTGTTACCCGATATTTGCTTGCAAGCTCTGAGCCTCCTCGTCAGCAGCAAAAATGATTTTTGAGAGATCATTGCCGAGAGCTACTTTAATATTGTTTTTCTGGATGTCAGTCAGCGGTTCGCCTTTCTTGATTTGTGTCAGGTAAGAAGTCGCCAGAAGTAAGTCCAATAAATCTGACGAGACGGTTATTCCGGCTTTGGCAAATGATTCGGTGGCAATCTGTTGCCATTCTTTGCCCGGGATTTCTCCTATAGTGGGAATTGAATCAAAGTTTGACAGAATCCTTGAGAAGATAAAATAGGGGTTATAACCAACAGGAAGATAGTTGAAAAAATCTTCTCCAAAATCTATATCGTTCAAGAAAGTATAGTATTCGACAGGATAGGTGGGGATTGAGCATCCTATTAGATTAGCCAGAGCCTGATAATTTAAATAATGTAGGGCGATGAACTGATTTTTTAGATACCGGGTTAACCACGGTTTCTCATCTTCTGGCATGGAATAATCCTCAGTTGAGTAATGCAACTGAGTGACAAAGGCTGTATCTAATCTTGAAGACATCGTCTTCCAGTTCAAATATTCCTCGCAATCAATTCCATTGTCTATAAAATCTCTTGGGAACGCCGTATGAAATTTTTGGGTTATCTGACCGATATTGTTTGTCGGGTTATTTGTCAGGCCTACGGAGCCATCTGTCCAATGTTTATTTATAGCCGTTAGAGGTGTCACGGACTTGAAAGATAAACCTTGACTGTCATAAGATGCGACTAATTGCGTCGTGCTGTCCTGCGAAATATTCAGGAGCCCTAAAGCCAATAGAGAATCCCTCGAAGAAATGCGAAGCAAAGTAAGCATTTCAGACAAATCCATAGGGATTATACACTCGTAAGCATTATCTTCCATTGACCATTCTCCCAAGATTGATTTTGTATCTAACTGGAAGGGAGGGAGATAATATAGCTCTAATTGAAGTGTGTCTTCCTGTATCAGATCTGAGGCATTGTCTATTTTGAGGCGAATTATGCCTTTCCCATGTTTGATTAATGATGTCGACGCGGCTGCTACATGAGTAATCGTAGAGAGAAAGATGACTGCAATACTCGTTAATGTGATGAGTATTTTCTTCGCTGAAGATAAAATCGTGGTCATAATTATGGCGTTTGATTTATGTTTGTCAAAATTAATGATAATGATCTGAAATTATGAAATCACAGTATTAAAAATAGTTAAAGATTCCTATGCGTTTCTTTGTTTCAAAAAAAGGAGTTTTCGTTGAAAAAATTTTAACATAACAGAATGAAACCTCAAAAATTACCTAAATATCAACCGCTCTCCTTAGATGAGATGAGAGTCGGAGGAACTGATCGCCTGACAATTGAAGATAACGTCAATACGCGAGTTCGGTATAATGGCGTCCCAAGATCTACCGTAATGAGAAAGCATGGAATATCGGGTGGCCAATATGATGGTCACCTGATATTTATCATCCACAAAGATTATTGCCAGCGAACGAGTTACACGTCCGTGGGCGCCACCTTGAAGTCAAAATCTCGATAGGAAACCCCGGCAAATCTTTTTGACTGTCTGACAGATTGACGGGCCCCGGAGTTCAAGCACGAATCGCCGGAAGATTTTGCATTATTAACAGAGGGCGGCGAGGAGGAGGGCGAGGGCGAGGGCGGCCATGAGGAGGGCGGTCTGTCCCAACAGGGGATTGAGGGCGCGGCCTTTAAGGCGCCCTAAGGCGAGGAAGTTGGCGCAATGGTCGACGACGGCGGCGGCCGGGACTATGAGCCACCAGGGTCTCAGGCTCAGCCAGGCGGGGAGGGTCAGAGCTATGGCCGCTATGCCGCCCAGGAGGTAGAGGAGAAGGATGGTGGGGCGCGGCCAGAGGGTGGCGATGGTGGTCTTCCCTACCGAGGCATCGGCCTGGCGGTCGCGGAAGTTATTGACCATCAATACTAATGCGCCCATAAGCCCCATGGCGAGCGCCACGCTTATCACCCCCGCGCCGGGTGCCAGTCCAGTGGTGAGATAGAAGGTGAAGCTCACGGGGATGAGGCCGAAGAAGAATATTACGGCCACTTCGCCTAAAGCGTGGCGCGACAGGGGATAAGGTCCGGCACTGTAAGCCATCACGCCGAGGGCTATTACTGCGCCGACGATGATGAGCCACCATCCGCTCCAGATGATGAGGGAGAGGCCGGCCAGACAGGCGGCACCAAGGGTGGCGACGGTGGCGATGAGCATGGCCCGGGGGGTGATGTCGCCCTCGGTGACACCGCGGCGCGGGCCCTCGCGCCCGGGAGCATCGAGGCCGGCGCGGAAGTCGAAATATTCGTTGGCAAAGTTGGAGGCAATCTGAGCCAACAGGGCAAAGATGAGGCAGATAAGGGCCGGCAGAAGCCTGACGCGGGCTCCCGACATGACGGCGAGGGCTATGCCTGCCACTACACCTGCGAGCGACACGGGGAGGGTGGGGAGGCGCATGGCCTGTATCCAGGGATTTTTCACTTCGTTTCGGGCGTTTTGGGGATGGTGATGCCGAAGCACCGCGCCACGGCCTGGCGGATGCGGGCTGCTCCGCGGCTCTCGCTGCGGAGCATCTTCAGGATGGTCTTGATATACTCGTCTTTGCCCTTGAGGCCGCAGAGCCCCGCCACGTTGGAGGCCGGGAGCATCGACTTCTGATTGTAGACTCGGAGGATGCCGGCATAGTCGCCCGAGGCCACCATGGCTCTGAACGACTGGCAGAGGCTGTCATACTGGCCCTTGGGATTGAGCTCCTTGCCAAGCTGCGAGATGTGCTGCTCAAAGGAGTTGATGTCGGAAAACCGGCCGTCGACCCTACACTCCATCAGCCGCTTGATGCGGTGGCGCGTGTGCATCAGCGCCTGCTGCCGCAACTCATTGCGGAAGCCTGATATGATGGCGTTTTTGACCTTCTGAAACACCCGGTTCTCATCCTTCTTGCAGTAGGAGGCCACGGCGCGGACCACCTCCTCCAGCATCAGGATATTCTCTATCTCGGCCACGTCGGGCACCATGATGCGCTTGCGCCTGAGATAGTCCACCTCCTTGGAGTCGCGTCGGTCGCGGTCAACGATGCCGCAGGAGTCGAGATGATGGAAGGCCGAGAGGTCGTTGAAGGTCCTGACCGCCTCGATGACCTTGTTGCAGGAGCCGAGGCTCTGCACCGAATAGTCTTTGAAAATCAGAGGATAGAGATGGGCGTCGATGGAGTGGACACCGTCGCCCTCGATGAAGAGCACCGGCTTGCGGGAGCCCATGATGGTGAGGTAGGCTCCGTCGGAGAGGGGTGAGTGGGGCGGCATCAGCTCATAATCCCAGGCGGCGAGGGATGGATCGAAGCGGCGCACCCATATGGTGGTGGCATCGGAGCGTGATGATGCGAAGCTCAGGTCGTGGGTGATGTAGATAAAGGCGCAGTCGGGCCGTAGGAGCTCGATGCGGTTCCATAGGCTCTGCATCAGAGAGGGGTGGAGAAACATCTCGGGGCTGTCGATCATCACGGCAGCGCCCTTCGGGGCATACAGGATGGCGCCGATGTAATATATCACCGCCTTCTCGCCCGCCGAGAGGGCCGTTGCCGAGTAGGCTCCGGAGTCGCTGTCGTCGGGGCGTGAGAAGAGCATCCGGCCCGAGGAGATTAGGATGCGGTTGTCGGGAAAGACCTCCTGCCAGAGTTCAATCAGGGCGTCGAGGCGCGTGGGTTTGAGCTGCGCCTTCAGCCCGGCGGCGTGGGAGGCCTTGTAGCTGAAAAGATTGACCATCTCGTCGTGGACCAGCAGGCCCATCAGCCGCTCGAGCTGAGTGGCATCGGGGTCGCGCCGCCCCTCGGGGACGGTGGCCTCATAGAGAGTGTCGATGGAGTGGGCTACCGGCCTGGGGTCATACAGGGCCTTGATAGCAGAGACGTTGAACAGGGGCCGAGAGTCGGGCGATGCCAGGATGGCGGAGGCCAGCCGGCGGGCAAAGCGTGTCTTGCCGGCGCCGTTGGCACCGATGATAACGGTCTGACGTCCCGGGCCGATGGTCGGGGCGGTCTTGCCGTCGATGCGAGGGGGGAGTGAAATAGCCAAAGGGGAGTCAGGGATTAGAGTTCAATAAGGTAGGAGCTATCATCTCGGCAATCTGCCAGTCGAGAGGAGTGTCTATATCAAGGCTCTCCAAGGGGCCCATCTCATATTTGATGCGTCGGGGGAATGCGCTCAGGGGCATTGCACGGAGGCTCTCGGGGCGCATGATGTAGATGGCGCCGTTGTATTCATAGCAGGCAGGTGCGTCCTGGCGGCAAACTATCCGGCCCTCTCCTTTGGAGATGTGGAGCAGGCCCGAGGGGTCTTCCTCGTAGCAGTTGAGATAGGGATTTGTCTTGGCGCGGGTCACCGACACCACCATATCGGTCAGCTCCGGGGCGTGTCGAAAGGTCTCGAGAGCCTCGCTCAGATGGCGGCCGGTGCGGAAGGGCGATGTGGGCTGGAGGAGGATCACCACGTCGGGTCTCATACCGCGCTCGCGCTCATAGTAGTCGAGGGCGTGGAGCAGCACAGGGTAGGTCCCGGCGCTGTCGGCGGCGAGCTCGGCGGGGCGCAGGAATGGCACTTCGAGACCTGCCTCGCGGGCAGTGTCGGCGATTTCAGGGGAGTCGGTCGTCACGCAGATATTCCCGTCGGGAGCCACGGCGCGGGCAGCGTCAATGGTCCAGTGGATTAGTGGGCGTCCCATGAGAGGCTTTATGTTTTTGCCCGGCACACCCTTGGAGCCGCCCCTGGCCGGGATTATCACTAAAGGAGCCATATCGTTAACATCATTATCCGGGTAGAATATTTTGTGCCCATTCAGGCAAGTTGTCAACATATTGCTTACCTACTGATCCGTTTCGCAGACGAAATAGTGGCACAGCCTTTTTATCTTCAATAGAATTGTCATATACATAGAGTCGGTCAACGACAGGAGCGATTTCAGCACAGTTGGCAATAGACTTTATATAGCGTGAAATAATCTTGGGGATAGGCACATCGTGTCCTCCCTTCATCACACGTCTGGCTATACGCGATGCATTGATGGTGGGGTTAGCAGTAGAGATGAAGAAAATCCGAACGAAGTAGCCGGCTTTCTTTGCACGACGGATAAAGTCTAATTTGTCGGGAGCCGACATGACGGTCTCAAAAATAAGACTTTTGCCATTGGCTATACATTCTTCGCGCCACTGCTCACAGAAAAGCGCAGCCTCGCGCACGGCCTCGGGAGAGTTCCAGTTGCCAAATTTCTCCTGAGCCACAATGTCAGGGTTGATATAGACGGCATCCTCGAGCCAATCACTTTTGAGCACTTCGGAAGTGATTGTAGTCTTGCCCGATCCATTCGGTCCGGCAATGACAATCAACAGCGGTGCGTGACCCTCCTTTCTCATAGTATCACGGATTGTGAAGTGCCACGTTTCTTGGCTTCCTCACTTGCCCGACGGAGTTCTGAGAAGAACTTTTGGTCCGACTTGCGGTTAGTCTCTCTAACCTTTTCAGCAGCGTTTTCCATAAGCTGACCTAACTGTTCGTCACTCGGCTCGGTAATGGAGTCAAAGCGGTAAGAATGAAATTCTGCCTGTGTCATAGCGTAAATGGAATAAAGATTGAAGAACTCTACTTGAAGTTGCCGGGGACATTTTTGTTTGACACGGGGGAGTCGGCGCGCGCCTCTTCAGCGGCTTGCCGCTGAGCCTCATCGAGGTTGGCCTTGATGTCGGCGGGAGCGGGGAGGATAATGACGGGGGTGCCGACCACCACCATCCTGCGGAGCGAATCGACATTTTCATTGAGCAGGCGGATACACCCCTCAGAGGCGCGGGTGCCGAGGCTCGAGGGGAGGTGAGTGCCATGGATGCCTATACCGGTGTGGGGCGGAGTGTGGAGGCGCAGAAACCAGGGCCCGTAACACCCCTTTATCTCGCCCAGGCCATCGCCGAAATCGTGGGTCCAGCTCGAGGCATCCACAATCTCCGATATGAAGAACGAGCCCTCGGGAGTGCGGCAGTCGCCCGACTTCACCTTGTCGCCCGTGTTGGCCCCGGTGGCGCAGGGGAAGACCGCCACCGCCCGGTCGCCGACATAAGCCGAGAGGGTCATAGCGCTCTTATCGACCAGCAGGAAGTCGACCGGCCATGAGAGCGTCAGAGGCATCGTGTCGGCGACAAAAGCCGTATCAGGGAGAGCGGCGTCAGTGTCAGCCGGCGCAACGGTGTCGGCCACAATTTCGGCGTCAGCCACAGGGAGCGGCTGAGGGAGCACCTTACGGGAGCAGGCCGCCGTGAATAAGGCAGTCAGAATAGCGAAGATGGGGAGCAGACGGAGCATCAGAGGCGGGGAGGGGATAAAGAAACAATATGCAAAAATACACAAAAATCTCCGGATTAATCCCCCCTTCCCCTGAAAATCGGGATTATCAAGATTTTCGAGAGAAGCCGGAGAGGCCCGTAGAGTCGGGTCCATACAGGCCTGAGGCATCCCATATCGCCCTCGCGAAATCCTGATTCGCGCGCCGGATGATATTGGCAAAAGTCCGGGAATTAAGCCAACCGTGAGATTGTTGGAAAGAGATACCTCTTCCCATCTGTCGTTTCTTGGATATTATTTATGCAAATTTACAAATTATGCACTATCTTTGGGCTTGCCTTTTGATAAAATCAAATATCAACATATATCCCCCTATGTTTAGTAAAGAGACTTATATCGAGCGTCGCAAGAGGCTGATGGAGACCGTCGGAGAGGGGCTCCTACTCTTCCTTGGCAATGATGAGCAGGGCCTCAACTATGAGGATAATGCCTTCCGCTACCGTCAGGACTCCACGATGCTCTACTACTTCGCGTTGCCTTTCCCCGGCCTGGCCGCCATCCTCGACATCGACGAGGGCCGGGAAATTCTCTTTGGCGATGAACTCTCGATCGATGCCATCGTCTGGATGGGCACTCAGCCCACCCTTGCCGAGCGCGCCGCGAAGGCCGGCATTACCGATGTCCGCCCCCTGGCCTCAATAGCCGACTATCTGACGGCGGCCCGTGAGGCCGGGCGCCCCATCCATTTCCTTCCGCCTTACCGCGCCGAGCACCGCCTTAAGCTGATGGACTGGCTCGGCCTGATGCCCTCGCGCCAGCAGGGCTCGATACCTATGATACGCGCCATTGTGGACCAGCGTAATCATAAGACGGCCGAGGAGATTGCCGAGATTGAGCGCGCCTGTGACGTGACGGCCGATATGCACCTTGCCGCCATGCGCACCATCCGCCCCGGCCTCCACGAATATGACATCGTGGCCGAGATGCTCCATGTGGCTCATAAGGCCAATTGCGAGGAGAGCTTCGCCACTATAGCCACTGTCAACGGCCAGACTCTCCACAATCATTACCACGGCAATATCATCAAGCCGGGCGACCTCTTCCTCATCGATGCCGGCGCCGAGCTCCCCTCGGGCTATTGCGGCGATATGTCGTCGACCGTCCCTGCCGACAAGACCTTCACGCCGCGCCAGCGCGCCGTCTATGAGATACAAAACGCCATGCACCTGGCAGCCGTAGACGCTCTCCGTCCGGGCATTCCCTATATGGAGGTCTACGACATCTCGGCCATGGTGATGGTGGAGGGCATGAAGGGCCTCGGGCTGATGAAGGGCGACCCTGCCGAGGCTGTTGCCGCCGGAGCCCACGCTCTGTTTTATCCCCATGGCCTGGGCCACATGATGGGCCTCGATGTCCATGATATGGAAAACTTCGGCGAGCGCTGGGTGGGCTATGCCGGCGCCGATAAGTCGACGCAGTTTGGCCGCAAGAGCCAGCGCCTTGCCATACCCCTGGAGCCAGGGTTTGTATTCACCGTAGAGCCGGGAGTCTATTTCATTCCCGAGCTCATCGACCTCTGGCAGAGCGAAGGACGCTTCAAGGAGTTTATCAACTACGATGCGGTAGACTCCTACCGCAACTTCGGCGGCATCCGCAATGAGGAAGACTATCTCATCACCGCCGACGGCGCCCGTCGCCTGGGCAAGCGCATCCCCCTGACCCCCGACGAGGTGGAGGCCGAGCACTGCTGATCGGTCCTCCCCGATAATAATCGAGCGCCCCTTGCAGCCTGTCAGGCCGCAGGGGGCGCTCGATTATCCCCATTGCTCTGCTGCGTCAGAGCCCTGGATGTGAATGCGGAGGCGCCCCGGGAGCCGCAGGGGCTCTCGGGGCGCCGGAATGAGGTCGCTTAACGCGCACGGGGCGCGGGGCGATGATTATTTCTTGGCTTTCTTAGCGGCCTTGGCTGCCTTCTTGGCTGCCTTTTCGCGCTCCTTGTCATATTTCTCCCAAGCCTTGGGGGCAGAAGCCTTGAGCTGCTCGGTGAAGGCCTTGGCAGCTGCCTCGGTTGCAGCTTCCTGCTCGGGGGTGGCATAGGCGTGGGTGTAGCCCTTGACATCGTTCCAGTGGCCGCGGGTGAAGTCGGGGATGGCTACGGGGGCGCAACCATTGTCCATCGAGAGGGAGCCGAGCTCGGCTAAGGTACACCATTCAGCGAGGTCATAGACATCGGTGTCGAGGGGCAGACCGTTCTGGAGGCAGTAGACCAGACGGGCGTCCATGATGAAGTCCATGCCGCCGTGGCCGCCTACTTCCTTGGCCATAGCGCCATATTTCTTCAGGATGGGGTGCTCATACTTGGCCACGAGGGCATCCATCTCCTCCTTGGGCAGGGGGCCGTGGCTGGAGAGGTCGTCGACCTTGGGCTGGACGCCGGAGGCGGCGAGCTGGCTCTTGTCGAGGGCATAGAATGATGAGGGATATTTGTTGGCGAAGCCCTTGGTGCCTGTCAGCTGATAGAGGCGGTTGTAGGGCTGGGGGGTCATCACATTGTGCTGGATCTCGATGACCTTGCCGTTCTGGGTGCGCAGGAGGGTGGTGGTGTGGTCGCCGTTGCGGAAGGTGTCGCAGGGCTCGCCCGAATATTTCTCCACGAGCTCCTTGCCGATGGCGCTCTTGGTGTCCATGGCGGTGAGAGTGGTCAGGCGGTCGCCGCGGTGGATGTTCATGGCCTGAGCCACCGGGCCGAGGCCGTGGGTGGCATAGAGGTCGCCGCGGTGATCTTTGTTGAAGCGGAGGCGCCAGCCGAGCTTATCGTCCTGGCCATCTTTCCAGTAGTAGGGCCAGAAGTAGTCGAGATTGTGGATATAAGCGCCCTGGCCGCGGAGGATCTCGCCGAAGACGCCCTGCTGAGCCATGTTGAGGGTGTTCATCTCAAACCAGTCGTAGTTGCAGTTCTCGAGGATCACGGCGTGCTTGCGGTTTTTCTCCGAGAGCTCCACGAGCTCCCAGCATTCGGCCAGGTCCATGGCGGAGGGCACTTCAGAGGCGGCGTGCTTGCCGTTCTCGAGGGCTTCTTTAGCAATGGGGAAGTGGTGGGCCCAGTCTACGGCGATATAAACGATGTCGATGTCGTCGCGCTTGCAGAGGTCTTTGTAACCTTCGGCGCCGGAATAGAGGGCGGCGGGGGGCATGCCGTTTTTGCGGAGGATCTCCTGAGCTTTCTCGGCACGCTCGGGCTCGTAGTCACAGAGGGCCACGATCTCCACGCCGGGGATGTGACACCAGCGCTCCACGGCGCCGGGGCCGCGCATGCCGAGGCCTACGAAGCCCACGCGGACAACGGGGAGGGGGTCAACGGCGAGGTTAATCACGTCTTCCTGGCCGGCGGGACGCTCGGGGGTCTCGGGGACGATGGTGTGCCCTTCCCAATGCCAGGGATAGTCAAAGTCGGCCGATGCCTGCTGGGGCATCCAGGCTGTGAGGGCCAGAGTGGCTCCTACAAGTATTTTGGAAAATTTACCCATTGTGATGGTATAGATTTAAGTGTTATCTGTCGCAAAGTTAATTCAAATAGTTGAAATGGCCAACCGACATCTTATTTTTCTTCTTACGAGGTCGATAAATCGGTAGGACAGACCGCTTCGGGGGTCGGTGAATGTGTCGCTTTCGGCCTCTGCGGCCCATTCTTCCGGTCGGAGGGGCGGGAAGAATGTGTCAGCTTCGGGGAAGGTGGCGCCCACTTCGGTCAGGTAGATACGCCCGGCCAGAGGCAGGGCCTGGCGATAGATGTCGCCTCCGCCGATGACCATTATCCGGCGCGGCTCCCCCTCGGCGGCGAGGGCGAGGGCCTCGGCGAGGCCCGGAGCGGTCACGGCTCCGGCAGGATGATAGTCGCTCTGCCGGGTGACGACGATATTGCGGCGCCCCGGGAGGGCTCCTCCGGGAAGCGACTCAAAGGTCTTGCGCCCCATCACCAGCGGCAATCCCATTGTGAGAGCCTTGAAGCGGCGCAGGTCGGCCGAAATATGGAAGGGCATATCGCCGCGGAGCCCGATGGCGCGGTCGGCCCCGGCGGCTACGATGATGTCTACGGGTGGTGTCATGGCGGCAGAGGGATGTCAGACGCTTACGGTGGCTTTGATATGGGGGTGAGGGTCATAGCCCTCGAGGGTGAAGTCGTCGAAGGTGAAGCCAAAGAGGTCTTTGACCTCAGGATTGATCACCATCCGCGGCAGCGGGCGCGGCTCGCGGGTGAGCTGGAGGCGGGCCTGATCGAGATGGTTGTGATAGAGATGGGCATCGCCGAGGGTGTGGACAAAGGTGCCGGGCTGCAGACCGGTGGCCTGCGCCATCATCATCAGCAGCAGGGCATAAGAGGCAATGTTGAAGGGCACTCCGAGAAAGCAGTCGGCCGAGCGCTGATAGAGCTGGAGGCTCAGCCGCCCCGAGGCCACATAAAACTGGAA
>CAZAUV010000074.1:0-12075 GCA_964488335.1 uncultured Bacteroides sp. | reverse complement strand
GAGGGCGGTGCAGAAGGCCACGGGGGCCACGATGGACTGGTCAAACATGTTGGAGGCACAGGCCCAGCAGGGTGGTGCTCCCGGCGCCGACCAGCAGCCCGGCTCATCTGCCGGCCACGATGACGGCGTCACCGACGTTGAGTTTGAAGAAGTGAAATAATCAGTAAAAGATTGACATACTGACATAATCCGTAGCCCGATTCATTACAGCAATGCGATGGATCGGGCTATCTTTTTGACACCTTTAATATTCAGGATATGATACGATTAAATTGTTTTCTTGAGATAGCCGACAGCTCGCTCAGAGAGCATGCCGTCCAGACAGCCATTGAGCTCGTAGAGCTCTCGCTCCACGACAAAGGTTGCATAACTTATGAAGCATTCTCGAGCCTGTCGGCCGACAATCATATAGAGATTGTCGAGACATGGGCCGACGAAGAGAGCCTGGCGGCCCACACCGCTTCCGACCACTTCCGCCGCCTCGTCCCGGAGCTCGAGAAGTGTGGCACCCTCACTCTCGAGAAATTCACCTTCTGAGCTCCCCCTCTGTCCAAGCCCATCGACAACAGCATTGTAAGCGCAGCCGACATCTCCCTTGATGCCGGCTGCGCTTGCTTTTTCCCCGCTCGTGAGGGCGGTCAGTCAAGAGTGCCTGTGGAGCGGAGGTAGTCGATGAGGCTGATGCGAAGCTGGGTCCGGGCTTCAATGAGGTTGGAATAAGATGACTGCCATTGCGACTGTGCCTCGAGGAGGTCGGTCAGAGTGGTCAGTCCGTTGTCGTATTGACGGCGCATGATGGAGAGGTTTTCTTCGGCTTCCGCCATGGCTTTTTCGGCAAAGGAGACGAGGTCGAAGCCTGTCATGAGATTGGTATAGTATTGATTGGCTTCGAGCTCCATGAGGCGCCGGTTGCGCTCAAGGGTCAGCGAGGCGTTTTCGACCTCAATCTTTGCCCTCCTGACCTTCTTGATCCCTTCGCCCCAGTGGAATATCGGCACCTGTAGGGAAAGGACACCCATAAAACCATCGGAATTAGTGGTGGTCGAGAAGGGGACATAATTGCCCGTCGCATCCTGAGTGATACCTTTGGTCCGGATGTTGCCATAGGCGTTCCAGCCGACTTGCAGGCCGAGGGTGGGGAGGAAATCGGCCCGGGCCATATTGACCTCCTGCTTCCTTATGTCGATGTTTTTCTGAAGGAGGGCGAGCTCGGGGCGGCCCGAGATATCCAGCTCCCCGGCCGGAAGCTCAAAGAGGGCGCCGACGCTCTCGGTCGGAGTGATGGCCACAGAGTCGGCCACGCCAATAATGCGGCAGAGGGCCATCCGGCATATATCGGCTCCGGAGCGGGCATGGCCCAGGCGGTAGACGATCTCGCTGCGGCGGGTATCCACCCTCAGAAGGGCCTGATGCGGAGCCATGCCGGCGTTGACTGCCACTGAGGTTGTCAGATAGACCGAGTCCATCATCGCCTTATAAGACTCCATCATGTCCACCTTGGCCCTGACGGCCACGAGGGTCCAGTAAGCCTTCTCGGCCCCGGCGATAACATCCATTCGGGCGGCCCTGAGCTGCTCGCGGGAAGCCTCGGCGCCGATAGCTGCCATCTTGTTGGCGGCGGTGATCTTGCCGCCGGTATAGATAGGCTGGGTGAGGCTGATGCCGGCCATATATGCACCCCGGAGCTGGAGGGTGATCATGTCCATCATCTTGGAGTCGGGAGCATAATAGAGAGCCGAGGCGCTCCCGGCAATCTTGGGGAGATAGGCGGTGCGGGCCACGGCGCGGTCAAGATCTGCCCCGGCAAGATTGTTTTGAGCTATCTTGAGATTTTCGTCGGCGAGGAGAGCCATCTCGCGGCAGTCGGCAAGCGAGAGGTCGAGGGCCCGGGCCGGGCTGAGGGCAAGGAGGATAAGGAGGGGCAGGATGATATGTCTCATCGTGGATTGACTTTGAAGAAGACTGAATAGAGGGTGGGGAGCAGGAGAAGGGTTGCCACGGTGCCGAGCAGGAGGCCACCGATGATGGTCACGGCCAGCGAGCCATACATCGGGTCGGGGATGAGAGGTATCATACCGGCTATGGTGGTGAAGGATGCAAGTATCACCGGCATCACGCGCGATACCGTAGCCCTGACAATAGCCGGATAGAGCTCCTGGCGCTCCTCTACGTTAAGGCGGGTGATTTCGTCGACAAGGACAATGGCGTTTTTGATCGTCATGCCCATCAGGCCCATCAGGCCGAGAATTGCGAGAAATGTAAATGGAGTGGCCGTCAGGATCAGGGCCGGGACTATGCCTACGATGACGAAGGGGAAGCAGAGGAGGATCACGGCGAGCTTCTTCCAGTCGTTGAAGAGCAGCAGGAGGACAATGACCACAATGGCGAGCATCAGGGGCGCGAAGCCCATAATGGTCATAATCGCCTCATCCGACACCTCCCCTTCGCCGACGAAGCGCATCGAATATCCCTCGGGAAGGGGGATGGCTTTGAGCGACGGGCCTATCTCCGCAAGGATTTTGGCCGGTGTGGCTTCGGGGTCGGAAAACAGCGGGTCACACTCCGCTTCGATCACCCTCCGGCCATTGAGGCGATGGATCATACCCTCGCTCCATGAGGGGGTGATGGAGTCGGCCACCGCTGAGAGGATAGTGGTGTGGAACATCTTGCCGGTGATCTCATCGGCGGAGACCGACCCGGCCATCAGACCCTTCACATCATCGGCCGACACGGCCGCATTGAGGGAGGTCCAGACCGGGAGGGAGCCGAGGTCGGTGATTTTGCTTCCGTCGGGGTTGCGCAGGATCAGATTGATGGGTATCACCTTATCATTATCATTCACCACGCCGATGGTGTAGCCGTCGCCGGCGGCTAAGAGGGCATTGCCTACGTCGGCGCGGCTGACACCCGCCGCCGTTGCCAGGAAGGGTGAATAAGCAACATCTATAGAGCGTCGCCTGCCGAGCCAGTTGTTTTGTACTGAGCGGGGATCAACATACCGGCAGGCCCTCATTATCGCCTCCGCCCTGGCACTCAGGGCGCGTAGGGTGTCGGCGTCGGGGCCGGAAAACTCCACTTCGACAGTGTGGCTCGTCGATACCGATAGATTGTAGCGGCGGGCACGGATATATGCCTCGGGGGCGATGGCTCTCAGCCGGGCTATCAGCTCATCGGAGAGGCGGCATACGGTCTTGAAGTCCTTGCAGTCTATGATAAACTCGGCATACTCCTCTCCTGCGACGGGCATAGGGCGCACGAGGCAGTAGCGTCCCGGGGCCCCGCCCATGCTGATGGCCACCGACACTACATCTTTGTCGGCACTGATGCTGTCGCTCAGGAGCATCATCCTCCGGCGCAGGAGGTCGGGGTTGCCCTCGGGCGAGAAGGTACATTCGACTACAAACTGGTCATAATCAAAGTCGGGGAAAAAGACATTCCTGACCTTGGTCATGCCCCATCCCGAAAGGCCGAGGATGACCACGGCAATAGCCACCGATACCCACTTATGGCGTATCAGGACCTTGACCAGGCGCTCAATGAGGCGCTGAAGAGGATTGAGGGCGAGCACCTTGGACTCGCCGTCGGCGGTTTTGAGAGGGCTCAGCCATGCATCGGCGCTCACCGGCACCTGTATCATCGCGAGCACCCAGCTTACGAGAAGACTCACACAGATGACAAGGAAGAGATCGCCGGCAAACTCGCCTACGGTGCCGGTGGTAAGATAGATCGGCAGAAAGGTGGCGGCGGCGATGACGGTGGCCCCCAAGAGAGGCCAGGCGGTCTTGCGGACAGTGTCGAAGAGATAGACTTCGCGGCGCAGACCGCGCTTGCGGTCATTGATGATGCCGTCCATGATCACTACGGCATTATCGACAAGCATACCCATCGCCACTATGAAGGCTCCCAGCGAGATGCGCTGGAGAGTGGTGCCCAGCACGGAGAGAAGGGGAAATGAGAGAGCCACCGTCAGGATGAGGCCGAATCCGATAATCAATCCGGCCCTCCACCCCATCGCCAGGAGGATGACGATAAACACTATAGCTATCGATTCCAGGAGATTGACCATAAAGGATGATATGGCAGAGTCAACTCTCTCGGGCTGAAAAAAGATCTTCTTTACGGACAGACCCGCAGGGAGCGAGGCCATCTCACGATTGACCACCATGTCGACCTCGGCGCCCACGGCGGGCACCACGGCATCCTTCTCCAGGGCCACGAGAAGGGTTACGGTCGATTCTTTGTCGACATAGAAGTCGGTCGAGCGGGGAACGGCTTCATGGCGAGAGACGGTGGCAATGTCGCCTATCCTCACTTTTTTCCCGTCGGGCATGGTCACAAGCAGGTCGGCTATTTCGCTCTCCTCCAGAGCCCCCTCGGCGATGTTGACCGCCAGACGGTCATCTCCGGCATCGATCTTTCCGGCGTTGACCACCCTTGTAGACGACTGGAGCGCCTGCGCCAGGAGCATCGGCAGCATACCGTTGCGCTGAATTACTGCGGGAGCCACGACGATATCGATCACCTCGCGCTGCACGCCACCTATCGTGGCCCGCTTCACCCCCTTGACACCCATGATTTCCTTGCGGAGCTTTTTGGCAAAATGGTCGGTCTCGGAGGTGGTGAAGCCATCGCCGCTTATGGCGTAAAAGATGCCGTAGACATCCATCATATCGTCTATGACAATCGGTGTCATGCACCCCTGTGGGAGCGATGGCCCGGCATCCATCACCTTGCGGCGCACCTGGTCGAAATATTGCTCTATCTCAGCGTTGGGCACACTGAAATCAAACTCCACACTGATTAGGGCCTGTCCCCGGCCCACGTCGGCCTTAATCTTCTTCACGTCGGGGAGAGCACGGAGGCGGTCTTCAATGGGACTCACCACATCGCGCTCCATAATCTCCGGCCCGGCTCCGGGAAAGAGGATGAGCACCGAGGCCTGCTTGACCGTCACCGCGGGGTCTTCGAGCTTGGGCATACGGACAAAGGCCAGCACTCCCGCCAGGAGGATGATGACCATCAGCGACCAGAAGAGAGTCCGGCGGCTGTTGAAAAACTCTGCCAAGCGCTTCATAGGGCAGCCTGCTTAATATCCTCCTCCGAGCCTATTACCCTGACCTTCATGCCGTCAGAGAGATGATGGACCCCGACGGCCACTATCAGCTCGTCGCCGCTGAGGCCGCTGACCATCGAATATCGCCCGTCGCTCAGCCCCGAGAGGGTCACTTCGCGGGCAGCCAGGGTTGAGTCGGTCTGATTGATCACCCACACCATCGTCTTGCCTCCCCGCTCGAAAAGAGCTCGCGAGGGAAGGCGTGTGAGCCCCTTCGACTCCGGAAGGCCATAGACAATATCCACTGCCATATTCATTCCAGGCAGAAGGCGGTCGCGATAGGAATCGGGCACCCTGAGACGGAGCTTGAAGAGGGCATTGCTATCGCCCTCAGGAATGAAGCTGATGATTTCGAGAGGGATAGCGGTGTCGGCCGTCAGCTCCGACCGGCCCGTGCAGCTCACTATCTTGTCGCGGCGGGCATAGTCGGCCGCCGACATTGCCACGGTAGCCTCCAGGCCCCGGGTGTCGACGATCTTAAAGACGGGAGTGCCCGAGCCGACCATCTCCCCCTCTTCCATAAACCGCTCTACGACATAGCCCGATACGGGCGCCACGAGGCGGGTGTAGCTGAGCTGATTATTGACAAGGTCGAGCTGCAGCCTGAGTTGCTCGAGACCTGCCAAGGCCTTCTCATAATCATTGTCTGACACCCCTTTGAGGCGGTGCATCTCCTCAAGGCGCCCCACCTCGGCGGCCACCTGATCATATTGAGTAGCGAGCTGGCTCTGCTGGAGCTTATAATCGCTGTCGTCAAGATAGCCTATCACCTGCCCTTTAGCCACATAGGAGCCTTCTCCTGCCGTGAGCCGCTTAATCTGACCTCCGGTCTTGAAGGCGGCGTTGACGCTCCGGCCCTCTTCGATAACCGAAGTGAGAGTGCTGACCGATTTATCAGCTCCCCCCTCGGGCGAGAAGGCATAGACGCTTACAGCAGGGTCGGTTTGTGGAGTATTGCCATTGCCCTTGCAGCCCGTTAACATCCACGGTATCAGGGCCATCATTATTGCGAAACAAGTCTTTTGCATAGCTTTTGACATTTTGAGCCGCAAAGTTACACATTTCCTTCCGTCGCCTGAAATATTAATATTGCCGTAAAGGCGTCAATATTGTCGCTTTTGGCAATCGGTGGGGTCGTTAACATCTCTTAACGGAGAGGATGTAACATTCCAATTATATTTGCGTCTATTTGATAAACTCCCCTCCCCGGCCAAAGCATGGCCCCCCGTTCATCATTCATCATCCCTAATTCCTGTTAGGCTCTATGCCGGACTCAATCATCTCACTCCACGACATCAACAAGACTTATCCCGGAGCCGTCCCGCTCCACGTCCTCAAGGGCATCGACCTTGAGATCGGTCGCGGCGAGCTCGTGGCCATCATGGGCGCGTCGGGCTCAGGCAAGTCAACCCTCCTCAATATCCTCGGCATCCTCGACAACTACGATACCGGCACTTATACCCTCGACGGCACCCTTATCAAAGACCTGTCGGAAAACCGCGCCGCCGAGCTCCGAAATCATCTCATCGGCTTTGTCTTCCAGTCGTTTAACCTCATCGGATATAAGAACGCTCAGGAAAATGTGGCTCTGCCGCTATATTATCAGGGCATCAGCCGCAGCAAGCGCAACAAGATGGCTATGGAGCAGCTCGAGCGCATGGGCCTCGCCGACCGCGCCCATCATCTGCCCGGCGAACTCTCAGGCGGACAGAAGCAAAGGGTGGCCATTGCCAGGGCCCTCATCACCAAGCCCTCGCTCATCCTCGCCGACGAGCCCACCGGCGCCCTCGACTCCAAGACATCAAAGGAGGTGATGGAGGTCTTCCGCCGCCTCAACGATGAGGGCATGACCATCGTCATCGTGACCCACGACCCCGGCGTAGCGGCCCAATGCAAGCGCACCATCCGCATCTCCGACGGCCTCATCATCCCCGACAAGACTATCGTCGCCAACCCCAACCCCGTCATCTCCTCCCCCGATGCTTGACCTCATCAACGAAATACGCCAGACCCTCTCCAACAATAAGCTGAGGACCATCCTGACCGGCATCTCAGTGGCCTGGGGCATCTTTATGCTCATCATCCTGGTGAGCATCTCGCGGGGCGTCTTCAACTCCTTTGAGAGCAATATGTCGTCGTCGACCTCAGCCACCATCGAGATCTATCAGGGCAATACCACCATGCCCTACGGCGGATATAAGGAGGGGCGCATGGTGAAGCTCAATATCCGCGACATCCCCGCCATCATCGCCGCCCATCCCGAGATGGTCGACGAGGTCCACACCGCAATGTCGGTCGACTCGGCCAAGGTGGAGACCCCGACCGACTACACTTCGCAGGGCCTCTACGGCGTGTTCCCCGCCTCACGCGAGCTCAGTCGCCTGACGATGGTGGCAGGCCGCTCAATCAATAATCTTGACAATAAAGAGAAGCGCCGCGCCATAATCATGGAGAAGCGCAATGCCGACCTCCTCTTCGGCTCCCCCGAGGCCGCCATAGGCCAGACGGTCAAGAGCCTCGGACTGGCATGGACCGTAGTGGGCGTCTTTTCCCACGACTGGTCGCGCGACAACTATGTGCCCTTCAACACCCTGATGCAGATCGCCGGCAACGGCGACGGCAATATATGGCGCCTCTCGGTCATTGCCCCGGGGATGCGCACTGAGGCCGACGGCGAGCGCCTTGAGCGTGAGCTGCGCTCCACCCTCGCCTCGCTCCACGATTTCGACCCCGAAGACACCGGCGCCGTCTGGATCTACAATCGCTTCACATCTTACCTCTCCTCGCGCGCCGGCCTCGGCTATCTCGACATCGCCATCTGGGTAATCGGCATCCTGACTATGCTCTCGGGCATCATCGGCGTGAGCAACATCATGTTTGTGTCGGTCCGCGAGCGCACTCATGAGATAGGCATCCGCCGCGCCATCGGCGCCAAGCCACGCTCGATAATGGTCCAGGTGGTGTCGGAGAGCGTGGTCATCACCACTCTCTTCGGCTACATCGGAGTGGTCATGGGCATGGCCCTGACCCAGGTGGCAGCCGCGGTCATAGCCGCCAGCCCCACCATCAGCCAGGGCATCAAAGATCCCACGGTAGACCTCGCTATGGCTGTCAAGGTAACCATTGTCCTCATCATCTCGGGCGCCCTCGCCGGCCTCGCGCCCGCCATCAAAGCCACTAAAGTTAAACCGGTCGAAGCCCTCCGCGACGAATAATCCCCCACTGAAGGCCCCTATGGCACTGCAAACCTCAATCTTTGACCTCGACAACTGGCGCGAGATAGGCTCCACCCTGGCCCGCAACAAGACCCGCACCTTCCTGACGGCCTTCGGCATCTTCTGGGGCACAATGATGCTCGCCCTCCTCTGGGGCGGCTCCAACGGCCTTGCCGGTCTGATGCTCCGCAATTTTGCCTCCATCGCCTCCACCAACATGGGCGCCATCATCCCCAATTCCACCTCTGTGCCCTACCACGGCTTCAACAAGGGGCGCCGGTGGAGTTTCAACCAATCCGACGTTGACAATATCCGCGAGCGCCTGACAGATATCGAATATGTCACGGGAGTCTACACCTCCTGGGGCAGCATGACCAAAGCCGACAAGAGCCACACCGGCCAGATAATAGGCGCTGAGACCGACTATGCCCGCATCATCCGCCCCTCGATCCTCGCCGGCCGCTTCATCAACGAGGCCGATATCGTCAACTCCCGCAAGGTGGTGTTTCTCGGTTCCAAAGTGGCCGAGCAGCTGATGCCCGGAGTCCCTTACAGCGATATGCTCGGCCAGGACATCGGCCTCCGCGGTGTCTACTACAAGATTGTAGGCATAGGCGCCCAGGTGGGTGAGGCAAGCATTGGCGGCCGAATCGACGACTCAGCCCTTGTCCCTCTGTCGACAATGCGACAGGTAGAGAGCGGCGCCGGCAACCGCGTTGACTTCATCGCCTTCTCGATGAAAGACGGCCACCGGGTTGCCGACTGCATCCCCCGCATCCGCCGGACTATCTATTCCGTCCATTCCATCCACCCCTCCGACGAGGAGGCGATGCAGGTGATGGACATCAGCGAGATATTCGATATGGTGAGCAACGTCTTCCTCGGCCTCACCATCCTGGCCCTCTTCGTGGGCGTGGGCTCCCTCATGGCCGGCATCATCGGCGTGGGCAACATCATGTGGATCATCGTCAAGGAGCGCACCCACGAGATAGGCATCCGCCGCGCTATCGGCGCCACTCCCGCCTCCGTCATCATCCAGATCCTCTCGGAGAGTATGGTGCTCACCACCATAGCCGGCATGGCCGGGATAGTCTTCGCCCTCCTCATCCTCTATATCGTGGATATGGCCTCGGCCGATCCCATCACCGGCTCGGCCGGCTTCATCCTCTCGTTCTCCAATGCCATGACGGTCCTGATCCTCTTCATGGTGCTCGGCACCGCTGCGGGCGTCATCCCGGCTCTTAAAGCTATGCGCATCAAGCCTATCGAGGCTATCAATGATAAGTAACAATCCCTTAACCCTCCCCAGATATTAACCGAAACCGTTCATCACTCCCTGACATAATGAAAAAGTTTTTCCGCATCCTGCTGTGGATCATTGTGGCCGCCATCTTTATCGGCTCCTTTGTTTTCCTCTATCTCAATTCCAAGGATAAGCCCCTGCGCTATGAGAGCGTCACCCCGACGGTATCCACCATCGAGCGTACCACCGTGCTCACCGGCACCATCGAGCCCCGCGATGAGATCAACATCAAGCCCCAGATTTCGGGTATCATCACCGAGATACTCGTGGAGCCCGGCGATCGCGTCAACGTTGGCGACATCATTGCCCGCATCAAGGTGATCCCCGATGCCTCCCAGCTATCCTCGGCCCAGAGCCGGGTTGATCTCGCTCAGATTTCGCTCAACGACGCTCAGCTCAAATATGACCGCTCGCGCACCCTCTTTGACAAGAAGGTGATTGCCCGCGAGGAGTATGAGACCGCCGAAGCCACCCTCCGCAAGGCTCAGCAGGAGCTCGAGAGCGCCAAAGACTCTTACAATATCGTCCGCGAAGGCGTCTCGCGCTATAATGCATCCGAGGCCAATACCATGGTGCGCGCCACCATATCGGGCATCATCCTCGACGTGCCCGTCAAGGTGGGCTCCTCCGTGATCCAGGCCAATACCTTCAACGACGGCACCACCATAGCCACCATAGCCGACATGACCGACCTTATCTTTCTCGGTAAGGTCGACGAGACCGAGGTGGGCCTCCTCCGCCCGGGCATGACGATGGAGGTAACCATCGGCGCCCTCGAGTCGTTTACTCCCACTGCCGTCCTTGAATATATCGCTCCCAAGGGCTCTACCGCCACCGGCGCCAACACCTTCGAGATAAAGGCCGCCCTCAATGCCCCCGACTCCATAGCTCTCCGCGCCGGCTACTCGGCCAATGCCCGGGTGCGCCTCTCCGGCGCCGACAATGTGGTGGTCATCCCCGAGAGCGCTATCGAATGGGCCGGCGACACCACCTTTGTCTATGTCATGACCGACTCCCTCCCCTCGCCCAAATATGAGCGCCGCCGCATCGTCACCGGCCTCTCCGACGGTCTCTCCATCGAGGTCAAAGAGGGCATCGACACCACACTCACCCTCCGTGGCAACCTTATCAACGACTGAGCCTTATGAAGAAGAGTATCATCATAGCCGCCATAGCCCTCGGCGCCGGAGCGGCCTCTGCGCAGTCGTGGAGCCTCGACAGCTGCATAACTTACGCCAAGGAGAATAATATCAGCGTCCGCCAGAGCCGGGTCCAGAGTCTCAACAGCGAGATCGGCGTCACCTCGGCCAAGGATGCTTTCCTCCCTCAGGTCCATGGCGGAGGGAGCCAGACATGGGGCTTCGGCCGAGGCCTGACCGCCGACAACACCTATGCCAACCGCAACACCGCCTCCACCTCCTTCAATGTCGGCCTCCAGCTCCCCCTCTTTCAGGGCCTCCGGGCCTTGCGCAATCTCGACTACGCAAAGGCCGAGCTCGCCACAGCCCTCGAGCAGACCGAGGCCACGCGCGACAACGTCGAGCTCCGCGTCATAAGCTATTACCTCCAGGCCCTCCTTGCACGCGAGCTCCTCGCCGTGGCCAAAAACCAGGAAGCCCTCTCGGAGATTGAGCTCCGCCGCCGCTCGGAGCTCTTCGATGCCGGCAAGATCCCCGAACTTGATCTCGTCGAGGCCCGAAGCCAGCTCGCTCAAGACCGGATGAGCGTCGTTTCCTGTCAGAGCGACGAGCAGCTCGCCCTGCTCAATCTCTCCCAGCTCCTCGAGCTCCCGGCCGGCCTCCCCTTTGACATCCAGCCCCTCGACACCGCCTCGTCGGCCCTCGGCAACGCCTCTCGCCTCTCGCCCGAGCAGATCTACGACATCGCCTCAGAGCGCAACCACTCCATCCGCGCCGCTTCGCTCTCAGCCGATGCAGCCCGCAAAAACATCAAGGTGGCTCAGAGCGGATATATCCCCACTCTCTCTTTTTCCGCCGGTCTCGGCTCTTCTTACTATAAGACGAGCGGCTTTGTCAACGAGGGCTTCGGCAACCAGATGCGCCACAATTTCAGCCAAAACCTCGGCTTCTCCCTCTCTGTGCCCATCTTCGACGCCTTCTCGACCCGCAACAACATCCGCCGCGCCAAGGCCTCGGCCCTCGCCGCCGACCTTCAGCTCGAGAGCGCCCGCCTCGACATTGCCAACGCCATCAACCAGGCCTATGCCCAGGCCACCACTGCCCGCGCCAAGGAGCAGTCGGCCGTCGCAGCCGCCACCACCGCCGAAGCCGCCCTCGCGGCCGTGACCGAGAAATACAACGCCGGGCGCGCCACCCCCACCGAGTGGGAGACCGCCAAGACCACCGCCACCCGCGCCCGCGCCGAAGCCGTCCAGGCCCGCTACGAATACCTCCTCCGCATCCGCATCCTCGACTTCTACGCCC
>CAZAUV010000073.1:2473-12230 GCA_964488335.1 uncultured Bacteroides sp. | reverse complement strand
ATATGCAAGAGTTATGAGTGTTAACGTGTGTTAAATTCGTCACAGCTTTGTTACAAACCCGCGCCATAGCGGTGTCTCTCTCATCAAATTAGCTCTTTATTTCGCTGATACACTGATTGTTTCACCCGTGTTACAATAAGTTGCAAAAAATGCGTATATTTGCAACAGAATAAGCCTCATCCGGCATTTTCCCTCAAAATTTCCCCCTCTAAACGACCCGACTTTATGAAGCGACTGAAAATTGCGGCCCTCGCTCTGGCTGCTGCCGCCTGCCTGTCGGCCCGGTCGGTGGTGACGGCATCACCGGCAGCCGACCGCCCCTGCAAGGTGGCCTGCATAGGCAACTCAATCACTTATGGCTACCTGCTGCCCGACCGCGAAAACAACGCCTATCCCTCGGTGCTCGGCCGCATCCTCGGGCCGGAATATGAAGTGGGAAATTTCGGCCATTCCGGGGCCACTCTCCTGCGCCACGGCCATTCTCCTTATAATAATCATGCTGCCTACAGGGCCTCGCTCGAATTTGCCCCCGACATCGCCATCATCCACCTCGGCGTCAACGATACCGACCCGCGCAACTGGCCCAATTATGGCGACGAATTTATCACCGACTACCTGGCGCTGATCGACTCTTACCGGGAGGTGAACCCCGATATGGATATCTACATCTCGCGGCTCACTCCTCTCGGAGCGGCTCACCGCCGTTTTCCGACCGGCACACGCGACTGGCGCGACAGCATCAACGCCGTGATCGAACGCATCGCATCGCTCGCCGACGTGAAGCTCATCGACCTCGGCGCGCCCTTGCGCGACCGGCCCGACCTGATTCATGATGCAATCCATCCCGACAGCGTCGGCGCCATCCTCATGGCCCGCGAGGCGGCGGCATCAATCACCGGCCGCCGCGGCCTCACCGCCCTGCGCCCGGTCTACGCTCCGGGAATGGTGGTCCAGCGCTACAGGCCTATATATATAAGCGGCACTGCCGATGCCGGAAGACCCGTAACGGTGACTCTCGGCTCCGACCGCGCCACTACCGTCACGCCTCTGTCGGGTCGCTGGGAGGTGACCCTCCCCCCCCGCGCCGAAGCTACGGGGCTGACGCTGACCGTAGAGGCTCCCGACACGGTAATCACTCTCAGCGATGTGGCCGTCGGCGAGGTGTGGATAGCCTCGGGCCAGAGCAATATGGAATTTCGCCTCAGGCAGGCCGCTGAGGGCGCCGAGGCTATCGCTTCGGCTTCCGACCCCCTGCTGCGCTTCTTCACCATGCACCCCTCCCCTGCCACCGACTCACGCACCTGGACCGATGAAGAGCTCGCCCGGGTTGACTCGCTTGACTATTTCACCATCCCGGCGCGATGGGAAGGGGCATCACCGGAGACCGTGGCCGACGTTTCGGCAATAGCCTACTTCTTCGGCCGCCAGCTACGCGACTCGCTCCGGGTGCCGGTGGGCATAATAGGCAACGCCGTCGGCGGCTCCCCCGCCGAGAGCTGGATTGACCTCACCACCCTGGAGCAGACCGAGCCGGCTGCGCTTCTCAACTGGCGCGGAAATGATTACATCCAGCCCTGGTGTCAGGGCCGCGCCAGGCTCAACTCCCCCGGAAATCACCGCCATCCCTATGAGCCTTCTTATCTCTACAGCGCCGCCATCCGCCCTCTCGAGGGGCTACCCGTGGCCGGCGTAATATGGTATCAGGGGGAGAGCAACGCTCATAATATCGAGGTCCATGAGCGGATGTTTCCCCGCCTCGTCGACTCCTGGCGCCGGGCTTTCCGCTCTCCCGATATGCCCTTCCTTACCGTTCAGCTCTCGAGCATTGCCCGCCCGTCGTGGCCCCTCTTCCGCGACAGCCAGCGACGCCTGGCCGACCGGCTCCCGGGAGTATGGATGGCTGTCAGCTCCGACTTAGGCGACTCGCTCGATGTCCATCCCCGCCGGAAGGCTCCTGTGGGCGACCGCCTCGCCCGCCTCGCCCTCCACCGCGTCTATAGCCTCACCGGACTCGAAGACCATGGCCCGACGCCGCTGAGCGCCCGCGCCCTCCCCGGTTGCCTCGTCATCAACATGACCCATGCCGAGGGACTCCACCCCGCTCAAGGCGATTCTATCATCGGCTTTGAGGTGGCTTCATCGCCCCTCGGCCCCTTCTATCCGGCTAAAGCCGCCGTCAACGGCCCAACTATAATCCTCACGTCTATGCAAGAACCCTCACCCACAGCCGCCCGCTATGCCTGGCAGCCCTTCACGCGCGCCAATCTCGTCAACGGCGCCGAGCTTCCCGCCTCTACATTCACCATCAGCGCCCCGGCCGATGCCTCAATCGCCCCTGAGGAGGGGATTGAACGCGGCCTCTCCGGTGCTTTTGCAGCCATCCTCCCCGACGGCCGCATTATGATGGCCGGCGGGTGTAACTTCCCTACCGACACCCCCCTGGCCCCCGACGCCAAAAAGAAATTCTATCAGGGCATTTATGCCGCAAAGCCGGCTGAGGGAGCTCTCGCATGGGAGCGCATCGGCTCTCTCCTCGAGCCGATGACCTACGGCTCCACCGCCCTGACACCCTCGGGACGCATCATCCTCATAGGCGGCAGCAATGCCGCCGGACTCTCCGACAAGGTCTATGCCCTTGAGCCCGACGGGTCGCTGTCAATCCTCCCCTCCCTCCCCGTCGGCTTTGACAATGGAGCGGCGGCCGCTATAGGCAACATAATTTACCTCGCCGGAGGCAATTCCCTCCTCTGCCTCGACCTCGACAACCTCGACAAAGGCTGGAAAGCCCTCCGCGACATCCCCGGGCCCGGACGCACACAGCCCGTCATGGCCGCCTCCGACGGTAAGCTCTATATATTTGGCGGCTTCAGCGGACGCACCCCTGAGAGCGAGCCCACTCTATCGACCGACGGCCTCTGCTACTGGCCGCGCAAGAATAAATGGACCGCCGTAGGAGGCCCGACAGAGCCCGATGGCACTCCCCTCTCGCTCGGAGGGGGCTCCGCCGCCACTCTCCCCGACGGGCGCATCCTCGCCATCGGTGGCGTCAACGCCCGCATATTCCTCGACGCCCTGACTGCACAGGCTCCCGACTATCTTTCCCACCCCATAGAATGGTATCGCTTCAACCCCTACGCCTGCATCTTCAGCCCGTCGACAGAGTCATGGAGCGTCGCCCCCTCCCCGTCTACGGCACGCGCCGGGGCCAACCTCCTCGTCGGCCCTGAAGCCGCTATAATCCTCGGAGGCGAACTTAAGCCCCGCATCCGCACTCCCCGCCCTGCCATCCTCCCCCTCCCCTGACAAAGTCCATCCCCTAAGCCGCCGCGCCCGTCATCGTCAGTGATGGGCGCGGTGTGATATAGCCTGGCAATGTAGCCTCGCGGCATGCCGCGACCCTACATTGGCGTTGCTTTTCTCATTGATAATGAATGATTATCTCCGGATGGTCATGCGACAACGAGGGCGCCTCCCGATGGGGGCGCCCTCGCCTTCGCGTAGATTATATAGCTTCGCTTTGTAAAGCCGAGTTATACGGGGTCAGGATTTACTCGTAGGGGTTTTCGGTGGTCAGCGACGAGATGTCGAGGCAGAAGGAGCCGCCGCCATTGGAGCCATAGAGGCCGCCGTCGTTATAGTCAGACATGCCGATTACGAGGCCGTTGACGGGGAAGGTGATCTGACCATCCTCGAGGGTGCCCCAGAGGCCGGCCTCGGTGATCTGATCAATGGTCCAGCCACGTTCGAGGCGCAGACCGGCCATCGAGCCGAAGATGAAGTTGCCCTCGCCCCAGTTCATGGTCGAAACCTGAGGAGTCGGGATATAGACCTGAGCGGGGTTTTGAGCGTTGATCTCCAGATAGAAAGTGCCGGAGTAGTCGCCGGGCTCGTTGTAAGGATAATACTCGCCATAGGCATTGACACGGTAGACGCCTTCGCCCTCAGCCTGGTCGGGGACCTGGACGGGGACATAATAAGTCAGGTCTTCGACGCCATAGAAGGTCGAGACGAAGCCATCGGTGTAGAGCATCCAGCCGATGTTCTGCCAGGTGAAGTTCTTGCTGATCTTGAAGGTGAACTTCTCGTTGGCGGCGGGAGAGGCGATAGAGCCTCCGGGATGCTCGTCGCCCGACAGAGGAGCGGCGAGGACCAGGGAATAGGTCTTGCCGATAGCCATCTCAGCGGTGTTGACGCCTACGGTGACGGTGGTGGTGGTTGCACCGGCCTCGAAGTTGGCGGTGGCGGGGATCGAAGTGAAGACCTCAGGAGCGGCTGTGGTGGCGGTGAGCTCTACGCTCTCGGCACCTTCAGCATTGCTGCGGGTCACGATGATGTCGTAGCTGTCAAACACATCATCGGCAAGGAGGGAGACGGTGACGGCAGCTTTGGGGAAAGAAACCTCGGGGGAGGCGGCGGTGGGCTCATCCCAGTACTGGCCCTCGCTGCACGATGCGAGCGAGAAGGTCAGAGCAGCCAGGAGGGCAGCGCCTATTTTATTGAATTTCATATATTTGATTGCTTATTGTATAGGAGATGAATGGCTTACTCGATATCCTCGACGGGAGTGGGCTCGCCTACTGAGGGGTTGTTGTCCTCGGGAGCGATGAGGGGGTTGCGGTTGGTCTCTGACTGAGGTATGCAGAAGACGAGCTGCTGGGTGCCGGCGGGCTCGTTGAAGACATACTCGGTAGGCCAGCCACCGCCGCGGCGGTCGATGCCCTTGTTGAGGCGGACAATGTCGAAGTAAGAGATACCCTCACCCCAGAACTCGATGCGGCGCTGCTGCCATACGGCCTCCTGGACGGCTTCGGCAGAGGTGGCGCGGGTTGAGTATTCGGGGTCGCGATAGGTGGTTACCCAGTTGACAAGGAGGTCCTTGCCGGCCTCGGGGTTGCCGCCCATGGCGGTGGCCTCAGCCTCGATGAGATACATCTCCTCGATACGCATCAGGGGGATATCATTGGCGTTGGTCGACTGGTAGATGACATCCTGATAGGGAGCGAACTTCACCTGAGTGTAAGCGGGGCAGCCGGCAACGTTGGTGACATAGCTCTGCTGGGCGTCGGAGAGGTTTGCGCTCTCGCCGTCGCCGTCGAGGAACCAGCCCTTGCGGATGTCGGTGGCGGGGATGTTGTCATAGAGGTTCTTGGCAATCATGCGCCATGCGCCTACAGAGGCGTAGCCATAGTTGAGCGAGCCCATGTGAGAGGGCCAGTTGATGATGCCTGAGGTCACGAGACGGTTCTGCTCATCCATGTAGATGCCCCACATCCATGCGTGGTCGGTCATCTTGGACATGAAGGGGTGCGATACCTCGTCGAGGGTGTAGGGGGTGGCGCCGGAGATGTTGATGGCCATGCGGGCATCGGAGGCGGCGGCGTTCCAGTCCTGCTTGACGAGGTTGATGCGGGCGCGGAGACCATAGGCTGCGCCGGCCGAGAGGAAACGCTTGGTGCCGGCGTCAAGGACCTGCGAGGGAGCTATGCCGCTCTCGGAGATGAGGGCGATGGCCTCGTCGATGTCTGAGCCGATGCGGTCATAGACCTCCTGGACGGTCGAGCGGGGGCAGCCTTCGGTAGCGGCTGAAGAGGCGTTCTCCTCGGTGATGACGGGCACGCAGGGCTCTGATTCATGACCCTTGTAGGTGCGCTGATACATCTGGGCGAGGATGAAGTAGGCGTTGGCACGCATAGCCAGGGCCTGGCCGCGGAAGAACTTGGCCTGGGGGTCTTCTACATCAGCGGGGAAGGAGTTGAGGGTGGAGTTGGCGGCGTCGATCTGGCGATAGATGGTGTACCAGGTGATGGCGGAGCAGGAGCCGTTGGGGTCCTGACCGAGCTCACATGATTCGGTGTACCAGTTGTAGCCCAGGTTGAGGCCGACCATGTCGGTTCCCAGTTGATCGAGGAAGATCATGGTCGAGGGATAACCGAAGTCGTTGTGACGCTCGCTGGTGTAGGTGCGGCAGAAGAGGGCGAAGTCGGTGGAGATGGCCACCACGCCGGCAAGGCCGAGCGAGGGGTTGGCGGCGTTAGCCTCGGCCTTCTCCTCTGAGGTGATATACTGACCCTGGGGCTCGGTGTCGAGGTCGTTACACGAGGTAGCGGCCAGCATTGAGAGAGCCACGGCGGGGTATATGATATTGTTGAGTAATTTCATTTGTGTATTCTCTAATAGTGGAGGGATGGATTAGAAGGTAACGCGGATACCGCCCGAGATGCAACGGATGCCTGAATAGGTGGCGCCATCGGTGCTGGTGTAGCTCTGACGGGGGTCGAAGCCCTTGCGTGCGCTCCAGAGGGCTACGTTCTCAGCCGAGCCGTAGATGCGGAGCTGCTGGAGATAGAGCTGACGGGTGAGCTTGTTGGGAAGGGTGTAGCCGATGGTGACGTTGTTTAGGCTCAGATAGTTGCTGTTGGTCAGCCAGCGGTCGGAGGTGGAGGCTGAATACTGGTCGAGAGCGTCGAGACGGGGCACGTCGGTGTTGGTGTTCTCGGGAGTCCAGGCGTTGAGGATGTCAACGTGCCAGTTGCGGCCCCAGTCATCCTTGTGCATGAACTTCTGGTAGGAGTAGTCCCAGACCTTGCCGCCAAACTGATAGGCGAACGATACGGCGACGTCGAAGCCGTAGGCCTGGAGGGTGGTGCCGAAGCCGCCGTAGGCCTTGGGCATGAGGTTGCCGGTGGGCTGACGGTTGTAGTTGTTGGCGGCGGCATAGTCGGTGGAGGCATACTCCTGACCGTCGTCACCCTTGACCCAGTAGAGGGCAAGACCGGTGGTGGGGTCTACGCCGGCATACTTGGGCAGATAGAGCTGGAACTGCGACTCGCCCTCGCAATAGTAGGTCGTGCCGTTGATGAACTTGCCGTCGAGGTCGGGGTGGAGCTTGAGCACCTTGTTGTTGAGGAAGGTGATGTTGGCGTTGATGTCCCAGGTCACGTTGCGGGTGGCGATGGGGCGGTAGTTGAGCTCGATTTCCACGCCGTTGTTGCGCATGGAGCCGATGTTCATGGGGATGGAGGTGTAGCCGTTGGAGGGAGCAACGGGCTTGTTGTAGAGCATGTCGGATACCTGACGTGAGAAGTACTCGACAGTACCGCTCACCATACCCTTGTTGAGGCTGAAGTCAACGCCTACGTTGAAGTTGTTGGAGGTCTCCCAGGTGATGTCGGGATTGCCCTTGTAATAGAGAGTACCGTCGGACCATACGCCGTTGGAGCCGGTAACCTGATACTGGTCGAGGTAGGGGTAGTAGTTGCCTACGGCATCGTTGCCCTGCTGACCGAAGGAGGCCTTCAGCTTGAGCTGGTCAACCCACTCTACGTCGTTCATGAATTTCTCCTTGGCGATATCCCAGGCGGCAGACACCGAGAAGAAGTTACCCCAGCGGTGGTCGGGATGGAAGCGCGAGGAGGCGTCGCGGCGATATGAGCCGGAGAAGAAGTAGCGCGAGTCAAAGGAGTAGTTGACACGGCCGAAGATACCGCGGGTGGCATATTCGCGGACGGAGCCGCCGCCGTTGCGGTTGTCGATGGTGTTGGAGACAACCCATGAATTGGGGCGATAGAGGTTCTGACCCGATGCCCAGCCGGTCTCGTAGGTGTTCTCATAGCTCTCGTAGCCGAGGAGGATGTCGAGGTCGTGGACGTCGGCAAAGGTCTTGCGGTAGTTGGCGAGGGCCTGGAGGTTGAGGGCCTGGGTGTGGAGATATTCCTGTTCAGCGGAGCCGCCGTAGCTTGCGCTCTGGCCATAGAAGGGGTTGCCCAGGTAGTGGAGGCGGGTGTTGTCGGTGAAGTAGCTGGCGGTGCCGGTTACGGTGAAGCCGTCGAAGGGGTTGATCTGGGCGAACCACTTGCCGTTGAAGACGTCGGCCAGATACTCGGTCGTGTCATAGAGCAGGTCGCTCTTGGGGTTTGACATCGACATGAAGTTACGGGTATAGGGGGTCGACTTGCCGTCGCCGTAGTCATAGATGGGGTTGCCGGAATAGGAGTCGTAGCGGATGGAGCCGTCGGCGTTGCGGACAAAGACGGGATAGACGGGGGCAATATCGTTGGCCATCATGAAGGCGTTGCCGGATGATGCAGAGGATGTCTGGTCATCGGGATAGCCTGAGTTGGTGTGGGTGAAGTTCATGTTGGTGCCGATCTTGAGCCACTTGTTGACCTTATAGTCAAAAGAGGTGCGGCCCGAGAAACGGTTGAAGTGAGAGCCGTCGATGATACCTTCGTCGTTGAGGTAAGCGCCGCTGACATAGAAGTTGTAGCGGTCGGAGCCACCGGTGATGGCTACGTTATATTCCTGACGGAGACCGTTGCGGAGCATCTCCTTGCTCCAGTCGTCGGGGGTGTAATAATAGTCGCCCTGGGCGAAGCCGCGGGTGGCATTGGGGTTGATGCGGCCGTCGGCGCCGATGAGGGTCTCGCCAGCGGGGACGGTATAGGTCTGATAACCGAGGTTTTTGAAGATGTTGCTGTTGGCATATGAATGAGCGCCGGCAGCGGTCATGGTCTGGTTGTAATAGCCTGAGTTGTAGAGCGAGCGATACATGGTCTCGAAATACTGCTCGGAGCTCTCGATGAGGTCATAGCGGGGGATAGCGCGCGAATTACCGCCCCAGCGCATGTCTACCGTCACCTTGGCGGCGCCGGCCTGGCCCTGCTTGGTGGTGATGAGGATCACACCGTTGGCGCCGCGGGCGCCATAGAGGGCAGCTGCTGCGGCGTCCTTAAGGACGGTCATGGACTCTACGTCCATGGTGTTGATGTTGGAGATATCGCCGTCGTAGGGGATACCGTCAACGACATAGAGGGGGTCTTTGCCGGCATTGATGGAGCCCACGCCGCGGATATAGATCTTGGGAGCGGTGCCGGGCTGGCCGTTGGAGCTCTGGAGCTGGACGCCGGAAACCTTACCCGAGAGGGCGTCGGTGACGGTGGTCACGAGGGCGTTTTCAATCTGGTCGGCCTTGACCACTGAAGCGGAGCCGGTGTAGGCGCTCTTCTTGGCGGTGCCGTAAGCTACGACCATCACTTCGTCGAGCTCATTGTCATGGTTGGTAAGCTCGATGTGGAGGGGCTGATCGGTGATGTCTACGTGGCGGGTGATCATGCCTACATATGACACCTGGATTTGTTTCACTGTCGAGGGGACTACCAGTGAGAATTTGCCCTCGAAGTTGGTAGCCACGGAATTACCGCCGCCTATGGGCGTAATTGTGGCTCCGATGAGGGGCTCGCCATCGCTGGCATAGACCACAGTGCCGGTCACAGTGCGGTTCTGAGCCGCTACTGCAAGGGCACTGATGACCATTGTCAGCATAAATAAAAACAGCTTTTTCATAAAAGATATTAAGTTAGACAATATATTTCCTAAAATATGATAATGCGGCCCGCAGCCATGTCCTGCCCGGAAGGAGGGGATGACTACTGACCATCGCTGGTTTTCAGAGATTTACGACATCATAAGGCTCGCAACCTATGATGCAGAATTATGTTGCATATCATAATTCCGCGGCAAATTTAAGACATTATAACGTTTCTCACAACTTTTTTAACATTTTTCCACCTCCTATGTGCAATCAGCCTCGCAGACCAGAGAGGCGCCCACCCCCCCCCCGGAGGGGGTGACTGACGTTAACCCAGGGTGACCGGAGGGAACCCTGGGCCGCGCCCAGCTCCCATCATCCCGGGACCCCCGGAGGGGGTGTCTGACGTTAACCCCGGGTGACCCGAGGGAACCCGGGGCCGCGCCCAGC
>CAZAUV010000073.1:0-2373 GCA_964488335.1 uncultured Bacteroides sp. | reverse complement strand
GGGGTGTCTGACGTTAACCCCGGGTGACCCGAGGGAACCCGGGGCCGCGCCCAGCGCCTATCATCCCGGAACCCCCGGAGGGGGTATCTGACGTTAACCCCGGGTGACCGGAGGGAACCCGGGGCGCGGACGGCTCCTATCATCCCGGAACCCCCGGAGGGGGTGACTGAAGCATGCCTCCATTTAACGGCCCTTACTCCCAATCATTTTTATGATAGGTTAACCCATATTTCGACGCCATTATTTGCATTTCGTTTTCCAAGGTAGTTGTCTGATGGTGACTCTCCTGATTACGTATATACTCTTCACACTGTCTCTTATGGCTCGGACTAATACTTCCGGCATAGTAACCATCGGCCCAACTTTCAAATGTATTGAGAAAACGTTCCTTCTTTATTATCGCATTAGAGGCTGTTTTCAACTCTTTTACCAATGATGACAATGCCACTGAAGGATGCAGGTCTAAAAGAATATGAATATGGTCAGTATAACCACCTATAGCACATAGATGGCTCTTATTGTTTTTAACGACTCCGGCCATATAACAGTATAGTCGTTCTCTACCCTCAGCGAGTAATATGCTCTTCCGAAATTTGGTGCCGAACACGACGTGGATAAGAATTGATGTTTTACTCATAGCCGTTTAATAATCTTGGAATTGGACGACATATCAGTCACCCGCGCTGCGGGTTCTTTGTATGTTAGGGCTTTTCTACCCCGGGTTCCCGCTGGTCACCCGGGGTTAACTTCAAAAACCCGCTCTGCGGGTTTCTCTCCTCAGCCTCGCATACCAGAGCAGTCCCGACCACCAGCGCTGCGGGTTTCTCTCCTCAGCCTCGCATACCAGAGCAGTCCCGACCACCAGCGCTGCGGGTTTCTCTCCTCAGCCTCGCAGACCAGAGAGGCGCCCCCCCGGAGGGGGTGACTGACGTTAACCCCGGGGACCGGAGGGAACCCGGGGGCGCGCCCGGGGGCCCGACTTATCGGGCGGGCAGGCGGAAGACGCGGATACCGGTCAAGGAGCGGTTGCGGCGCAGGTAGTCGGCGAGAGGGCGCTCCTCGAGGGTGACCTTTCCTGCCGCCGACGATGCATGGAGCAGCATGGGCTTACCCTTGACGATCTTGATGATGCCCGTGTGGGCCACGTCGAGGCCGGGACGTGAAGTGGTGAAGGCCACTATATCGCCGTCGCGGAGGGTAGCCGACCCTACTCGCGAACTCTTTATATAAGGTGTGCGGTGGCCGTGGAAGCCGCTCTCCATGGCCTTGATGGCGGCGAAGGTGGCCGAGTCGGCAAGAGCCGGGTAGTCGTCGCGATGGGTCGTCATCCAGTCGAGACTCTTGACGGAATAGTCGGCGCGGGGGATTACACGGTCGGTCACCTCGGTCAGGATGCCGCGCCGGCCGCAGTCGAGGGCCCAGTCGGTGATGTAATGGAGGCGCGAAGGATAGCCTTCGGGGCGGCCGCCTCGGTAGCGGAGCTGCTCGAGATTATAGGCAAAGTCGCGCCACGAGCTCCTCCCCTCCCCTACCGTCATGGCCAGCGCAAGAGCGGTCTCGACAAAAGTGGTGCAGTCCATGCCGTCGAGACATATCACCACCCGGCGGTCGTCGCCTCCGGCAAGAGGGTCGGCCCGGTAGGGGGTGTCGATAAAGAGCTCAGCCATAGGAAGCACCTGAGCCTGCGCGTCGGCGCCCCTATGGCCGGCGGCTTCGATAGCGCTGATAAGTATCCCGGTTAGACGGGCGGTGTCGGCGGCTTCGTTGCAGAAGATGGCGTTTCCGATGGCCTGGGCATAGATTGCTCCGGGGCATAATGCGGCGATGAGGCAGAAGATAAGGGTTATATGATTGGCTTTCATATGCGGGGTGGGGGCCGGGTGAAGGATTGGGGGGGGTATGAAACGTGGGGATAGGATAAGAGCGCCGCATCGGCGCCTCCGGGAGGCGGCTGATACGGCGCTCTATTATGGTTGGGTCAGAGACAATCAGATGTCGCGGCGGCTCTTGCGGCCATAGCCGTAGGCGGCAGCGGCGCCAAGCTGCTCCTCGATGCGGAGGAGCTGGTTGTACTTGGCCATGCGGTCGGAGCGAGATGCGGAGCCGGTCTTGATCTGGCCTGCATTGGTGGCCACGGCGATGTCGGCGATGGTGGCATCCTCGGTCTCACCGGAGCGGTGGGAGATGACGGCGGTGTAGCCGTTGCGCTGGGCGAGCTCCACGGCGCGGAGGGTCTCGGTCAGGGAGCCGATCTGATTGACCTTCACGAGAATGGAGTTGGCGCAACCCTCGTTGATGCCGCGCTGGAGATACTTGACGTTGGTCACGAAGAGGTCGTCACCCACGAGCTGGCACTGCTTGCCGATCATGTCG
>CAZAUV010000072.1:0-12256 GCA_964488335.1 uncultured Bacteroides sp. | reverse complement strand
CCGAATCGCCGGGGTGAATAATACCATGGCGGCCGGGGTCGCAATATATTGCGACCCTACAATCCGCCCTTCCCGTGCGGCCGGGACCGCCGCCCAATGTAGGGTCGCGATACAACGCGACCTCGGCGACTCTCTTACTGAAACGCCCCTACGGATGTCACTGGAGGTGGCTCCTCTTTTCACTTCGGAAGTTACCATCGGCGAGAGACAAGGGTATGATTAAGGTTAAATTTTGTTAAGGAGAGGAGGATGAGGGGTTAATGGTTTGCGGGTTAGGCGGTTGTTGTCTATCTTTGGATGTTTTTTTGCAAATAATATACCCAATCAATCAATATGTTAGCTAACTTATTGTCTAATAATGCAAAGCAGAAGTTTTGCCTTATGCTGGCCGCAGTGATATGCTCTCTGACGGCCTTCTATGCTCCTCCGGCTCTGGCCGCGGAGTCAACCCCCATTACAAAGACTATCTATCTCAATGGTTATCAGCCGGAGAGCGATGCAGACGAAGGGGCTATAAAAATGTCTTTATCGAGTGAGGAAATGACCGCTACTGATGGGGTGATTACTCTTTCAATAGACAAGGCCCCTCTTGCAGTAGCAACGGGTGTAAATAGTCAAAGAGGCCTTTTCCTTGGAGGAGCCACGGCGGTTAGCCTCACTGTTACCCTCGCTTCAGGCTATGAGTTCAGTGGTGCCCCACAAATAACTAAAGCTACTGAGAGTGATGGCCTGACATCAAATAATTATACTCTGGACGGAACAATATCCAGTTTCCAAAATAAGACTGAGGAGAACGCAAAATTTGTTACGATTTCCGGTGGCGATATTGCCAATGCGGGTGTCCTGATCCAGTCCATCATCGTTACGTATATCCAGACTCAGAGCGGCAGTGAAGAGCCGGGCGATAACGGCGACGATGATCCCGTGACCACTGCACAATATACCGTGACTATCGATCCCACCGTCAATGGCACAATCACCGTTAAGGATGCGTCAAATAACGAAATTAATAACGGCGGCAAGGTTGACGATGGCACTAAGCAGACAATCACCGCTACTCCTAACGAAGGATATACCCGTGGCGGTATTACCGTCAATGGCACAACCCTTGCTGAAGACGGCACGTTTACCGTCAATGGTGAGAATGTGACTATCTCGGCAACTTTTACAGAGAATGTAGCTACAGAGTATACCATCAGCTTTGCGACTCCTGAGGGTGGCAATATCATCGTTACCGATGGCGAAAATAATACTTACGCAAGCGGCGATAAGGTCGCTGAGGGCACGGAGCTGACAATTAAGGCAGAGCCGACGACCGGCTACAGCTTCGGGTCGCTGACTGTAGACGGAACCGAAGTGACCGGTAATACCTACAATGTTACTGTAACGGCTGACGTGACCATCTCAGCCACGTTTACCAAGAATAAGCCTGAGGCGACTATGTATACCGTCGCAATTACTACTCCGACAAACGGCTCTATCGAGATTACTCCTGCTCTTACGGATGATAAGCAGGTAGAGGAAGGCACTAAGCTGACCGTTACCGCCGTCCCCGCTTCCGGCTATCGTCTGAAGTCGCTTATGGCAAATGGCACCGCCATCACCAGCGGAGAGGAGTATACCGTCAGCGAAGATGTTACTTTCACCGCCACCTTTATCGAGGACTACTGGACTGTGACCGTAACTACCCGTGACGAGAATGAGGGTACGCTTAAAGTGACCCCTGCTGTCCCGACCACCGGCACCCACGCCGGCCAGCTTGCCAACGGCACTACCCTCACCATCACCGCCACTGCCAAGACCGGCTATGAGCTCGAGGGCATCTATGTCAACGGCGAGAAGATCGACGGCAACAGCTACACCATTGATGGCGCCGACGTGACCATCGAGGCCAAGTTTGCGAAGCAGGAGTTTAAGCCCACCGTCCCCGGCGCAACCGAGGGGTCGGGCAACACCTTCGTCTCTGACCAGGGCACCGTAACCGTCGATGGCACATTTGCCGTTAACGAGAAGATCACTATCACCGTGGCTCCCGCCACCGGCTGGGAGGTGAGCGGCGTGAGGGTCAACGGCACCTCCGCTACGCTTAATAAGACAGCTCAGACCACAGCCGTGGAGGCCACTGTGGGCACTCCCGAGACATATTCTTACACCATCAAGAGCACCGACATCTCCAAGGGCACCCTTGAGATCGTTCCCACCTACACCGCACAGAAGTTTGAGCTCACTTTCACTGCGACCGGCAATGATGGCACCTTTGCCGTCTATAGCGGCACAAAATCACTGAACGCCGGCAAGAATGTGATCAGCTATGATGAGGTGCTGACCATCATCCCCAATCCCAACCCCGGTTATAAGGTAGATGAAGTGACCGTAAATGGCCAGGCCATCGACCATACATCCGGCAAGAACGAATATCCCTGGACCGTGAAGGGTGATGTGACGGTGGCCGTGACCTTCACCGCAGACACAGCTCCCGTGGCTATCTCTTATAATAAGACCGCCAACATGCATGGCGACTTCACTGTGACCATGGACGGCACCGAGCTCCTCAACGGCAACAAGGTCAATTATGGCGATGTGATTACCATCACCACCGACCCCGAGGAGGATTATAAACTCGAGAAGATCACCGTAACGCCCAACAACGGCGACGCGGAAGAGTTTACAGAGAGTCCTGCAACCTATACGGTCCCCGACAACCAGAAGCTTAACAACCTGACCATCTCGGCCACCTTTGCTCCCATCAAGAACTGCTCGGTCAACTGGACCGCTCCCGCAGCAGCCGACGGCACCATGGAAGTGACCGACTCCGAGGGCAACGTCCTCAAAAACGCCGATAAGGTGGAGCAGGGCACCACTATCACCGTGACCTGCGTGGCCGCCAAAGAGAATTTTGCCCCGACCCTGAAGCTCAACAACACGTCGCTCACTCCGACCACCGTCGATACTGATACCCGCACCTACACCTACGAAATAGAGATCACCCTCGGCACCAACAATCTGACCGTATCCTTTGCCGATACCCGCGAGGAGGTGGAGATAGCAGCCCAGACCCAGAGCGGCCTGACCGTGACATTCTATTCCGACGAAGCCCGCAAGACCCGCCTTACAGCGAAGAGCTCTCAGACGGTCGACGGCTACACGGAGCAGAAATTCACCGTCCGCAACACTCAGCCTATCTATGCCACCATTACCGGCGCCACCGGCAAGGTGCCCGTGGTGAAGATCGGCACCAAAGGCAACCAGCAGGAGATTTCGGTAGCCGACAATCAATTTGACTTCTCCGCCGCTCAAGGCATCGTGGTGACCACCACCTGGACCACCGCTCCGACAGAATATACCTTCAAGTATGGCTTCGCCAAGGGCTCGGAGGAGATGGGCAATATCAACATAATACTCGGCAACGGCCAGACCATAGCCACCGACCAGGCTATCAAGCTTGTCAAGGGCACCAACGTAGATGTGACCATCACCCCCGACGAGGGCTATCGCATCAAGAGCGTGACCGGTGTTCCCGCCGGAGTGACCTACACTCAGGGCTCAGCCTCCTCGACGACCACCCGCCAGTTTAACTTCAATATCAGCGCCAATGTGACCATCAGCGCCACCTTCGAGAAGATTCCCCAGGGTAGCGTGACCTGGACCTTCAACGGCCTCAAGCCTGATGCCACCGCCGATGCCTGGGCTAAGCAAAACGGCTCCTTCACGATGACAATCGACGGCCAGGAAGTCCCCAACGAACAGGTCTACACCGAAGATGTCGAGGCTACCTATACCGTCAACGCCAATGACCAGTATTACATCACCAAGCTGACCATCAACGGCCAGACCCCCGCCAACTTCAACAGCCAGCTCCGCCCCTCGGAGTTTGAGACCACCGGCAGCATCAAGGCCTTCACCCGCACCGGGACTACCGCCGCTCCGGTCTACACCTCGACCAACGCTGTAGTGGCCACCTTCGCCCATCACAAGGTGACGGTGAAATATACCGTCAACTCCGATGCTGTGGTAGCCACCGGCATGGTCAAGGCTTATGTCCGCACCCGCACCACCTCGGCCACCGGAGTGGTGACCATCAAAGACACCCCGATTGCCAACGGCGCTCAGGTAGACTCCAAGTCAGAGCTCGTCTTCAAGGCCACCCCGACCACCGGCTATAAGGTGGTGAACATGACTGTCGGTGGTGTAGAAGGCGATTTTGAGACCGACACCAAGGGTAATCCCACCAGCGTCTATGCCTGCACGGCCGAAGCTCCCGCCTATGACACCGAAGCAGACAACATCGCCAACTACGCGATCAATCTCGAGCTCGAGCTCCTCCCCGTGGCCGTGACCATCACTGGCAATACCGGCACCGCCGCCCACGGCACCATCGACGTGACCGACGTGACCACCAATACCATCGTCAATAATAAAGACCAGGTGAAGGTGGGCAATCTGCTCCGTGTCATTGTGATGGCCAATCCCGGCTACCAGATTAAAGATGTGAAGATCAACGGCGAGACCCAGAAGCTCCCGGTAATCAATGCTGTCAACGCCACATATACCGACATCCCCGTGACCGGCCCGATGACCATCGCCGTTACCTGGGAGAAGCAGAAGTTCCTCGTGAGCATCGGTGTCACCGCCGGCGCTAATCTCGGAGTGGAGGGCACCCCCACCATCGGCACCACCGGCAAGCAGGAGGCCAGCTATGAGAGCGGCACCTCAGTGACCCTCAACGCCAATCCCGCCGTGGGCTATGAAGTGGTGGGCTGGTATCTCAACGGCAACCAGCTGACACAGACCGTAGGCACCGGCGCCAACCAGCGCGTAGAGCCCGTCAAGGGCAATACCCTCGCCATCAAGGTGTCCGACACCCCGCAGAGCTACCTCGTGGCCTATGCCATCAAGGAATATGCCCAGCACAATGTGTTCTGGTCCACCAACTCCGCGGCATGGAGCGAGCCCGATGAGAAGAATCCCGTATGGGGCTCTGTCGAACTGATCTATCCCGAGATCCCCGACGTTACCGGCGATGCCTCCCTGTCCAACAACGGCGTAATCCTCTGGAACTACGTTGTGACGGTAAAGGCCATCCCCAACCCCGTGCCCGCCGGCAAATACTACTTTGAGAACTGGACCGTGAAGACCACCGGCAGCAACGCCACCTACACCGTCTCTGACCTCAAGAGCCCCGTCCTCTCCTATGCCGGTAACAGCAACGCCACCCTGACAGCCAACTTCGGCCGCAGCTGGACCGTGAAGTCGGAAGTCAACGACGCTACCCTCGAGGGAGGCAAGTTTACCATCAACCTTCTCGGCACCGGCGAGCCCATCGACCCGATCATCGGCATGGATCCCACCTATGTCCGCAACAATGGCCAGGTGAAACTCACCGCCGAGCCCGACCCCGGCTATCGCGTGGCCTGCTTCGTCATCAACGGTAAGGAGCAGCCGCTCAACTCGGCCACAGCCGTGACCCGCACCCTGACCGTCACCGAAGATATGACCATCGGCGTAAGGTTCTACAATCCTTCGGGCATCGAAGATGTTGCCTCGGAGGAGGGCACAGAGCCCGCTGAGGAATGGTTTACCATCCAGGGTCAGTATCTCGGCACAGAGAAGCCCACCGCCACAGGTGTCTACCTGCGTCGCGTCGGCAGCCAGACCACCAAGGTCATGGTCCGCTAAGACTATAAGTTAGCTACATAAACCCGGTTGCGCCTTTTCGAGCCTCGGCCCGAAAAGGCGCAACTACTGTTATTGAGCCCTGAAAAAAAGAATTGCTCGCCTGAGGCGCGATATATTGCGCCCCCCGCCGCAATGGCCGGGAGAAAAAATTGAGGGGGAAGGGCGGGCGATTGGAGGAAATTGTCTATATTTGCCGATTATGAAAAGTCTTGTAATCTTTGACCTTGACGGCACCCTGCTCAATACGATCCAAGACCTCGGGATGGCCACCAACCATGCCCTGGAGAGCGAGGGTTTCCCGACTCATCCGCTCGAGGCCTATCCGATGATGGTGGGCAACGGGGTGAGCCGCCTGATAGAGCGCGCGCTGCCCGACGAGTGTCGCACACTGGCTACGGTGGAGCGCCTCATGATACCCTTCCGCGACTTTTATGAGGAGCACCTTGCCGACACCACCAAGCCCTATCCCGGCATCGACGATCTGCTCGTGGAGCTTCAGGGGATGGGAGTGTCCCTGGCTGTGGCCTCCAATAAATATCAGGAAGCCGTAGAGAGGCTTATGAAGATATTTTTCCCGGGCATAGGCTGGGTGGCAGTGTCGGGCAACAGGCCGGGAGTGCCTCGCAAGCCCGATCCTTCGATAGTCTTCGACATACTCTCAAACCACCCCACTCCAAAGGCATCGACGCTCTATGTGGGCGACTCGGGAGTGGATATGGAGACCGCCAGGCGGGCCTGCATCGAGTCGGTGGGCGTCACGTGGGGCTTCCGTCCCGTCAGCGAGCTGCGCGACCGCCATGCCGACCATATCATCTATAACCCGGCCGATATCATTCCCATCGTAGAGAGCTCCACCCTGCTATGATACGCCGCATCATTGACCTCTATGTCGACGGCTTCCGGTCTATGACATGGGGCCGCAAGCTCTGGGCCCTGATAATAGTGAAGCTGATATTGCTCTTCGGCGTGATGAAGCTGATATTCTTCCCCGACATCCTGAGCCGCGACTATGACACTGACAGCGAGCGCGCCGCTGCCGTCAGGACCATCCTTACCGAGCGCCGCTGAGCGCCCCTCCCCTTGAACGAAACCTCTAATACCTAACCCCCCTTAATAATACCTCATCCCTGATGCAAGATCTAATAAGTGTAGTCGACTGGTCGCGCTGGCAGTTTGCCCTGACGGCCATGTACCATTGGCTCTTCGTCCCGCTCACCCTGGGCCTCTCGGTGATAGTGGCAGTGATGGAGACCATCTATCTGCGCCATAAGCAGAGCGGCCGAGCCGATGCCGCCCGCTGGCTGAGCATCACCAAATTCTGGATGCTCCTCTTCGGCATCAACTTTGCCCTTGGCGTTGCCACCGGTATCATCCTCGAATTTGAGTTCGGCACTAACTGGAGCAACTATTCATGGTTTGTCGGCGACATCTTCGGCGCGCCGCTGGCCATCGAGGGCATCTTTGCCTTCTTCATGGAGGCCACTTTCACAGCCGTGATGTTTTTCGGCTGGACCAAGGTGAGCCCCCGCTTCCATCTTGCCGCCACATGGCTCACGGCCATAGGCGCATCCGTCTCGGCCCTCTGGATATTGGTGGCCAACGCATGGATGCAATATCCCGCCGGCATGGCTTTTGACCCGGCCCAGATGAGAAATGTCATGGAGTCGTTTAGCGCCGTGGCCCTCTCGCCGGTGGCCCTGGATAAATTCTGCCACTCGGTGATGAGCGGCTGGACCCTCGCCGGAGTCTTTGTGATCGGCGTGAGCTGCTGGATGCTTCTGCGCAAGCGTCATCAGCAGGAGGCCCTGATGTCAATCAGGGTCGGCGGCTGGATAGGCCTCATCGGCATCCTCCTGACCCTCTGGAGCGGCGACACCTCGAGCGTGGATGTCGCTCGTGTGCAGCCTATGAAGCTGGCTGCCATGGAGGGTCTATATGACGGGCAGCGCGGCCAGAGCATCACCGCCTTCGGCATCCTCAACCCCTCGAAAGAGCCGGGCGACGATGCCGATCCCTTCATCTTCGACATATCGCTTCCCAAGGGCCTGAGCCTGCTGGCGCGCCATGACTTTGATGCCTTTGTCCCCGGCATCAACGACATCATAGCCGGAGTGGAAGATGTGACGGCCGGCGGCGACACCATCCGCGGCCTCTCCTATGCCGAGCGCATAGCCGCCGGGCGCCGAAGCCATGAGGCACTGCGCGCCTTCGATGCCGCCATGACGGCGGGAGACACCGCCGCAATGGCCGCAGCCCGAGCCGCCCTTGAGGAAGACTATCCCTCCTTTGGCTACGGCTACCTCGACAGCCCCGAAGAGGCCGTTCCACCGGTGGCCCTCACCTTCTATTCATTCCATATCATGGTGATCATAGGCGGGTGGCTTCTGGTGTTTTTCCTCGGCGCCCTCTTCCTTGTCTATCGCAAGAGCGGAGCCTTGAGCGGCAGCCGCCTTGTCCAGTGGCTCGGCATGATTACCATACCCCTTGTCTGGGTGTGCTCCCAGGCGGGCTGGATTGTGGCCGAAGTGGGACGTCAGCCGTGGGTCATCCAGGACCTGATGCCCACCCGGGCCGCCATCTCCGACCTTCCGGCCGGCACCGTGATACTCACCTTCTGGCTCTTTGCCGCCATCTTCACCGCCCTTCTGGCCGCCGAGGTGAGCATCATGCTCCGGGCCATCGCCAAGGGCCCTGAAACTGAAGCCCCCACAACCCCCCAAGCCCAATAATCAGCCCCATGATGACCTTATCCAACCTTCAAGCCTATTGGTGGCTGATCATAGCCGTCTTAGGCGCCGCCCTGGTCTTTCTGCTCTTTGTCCAGGGGGGCCAGACCATGCTCCTGAGTCATAAAAACGACCCTGTGGGACGGACGATGCTCGTCAACGCCCTCGGGCGCAAATGGGAGCTGTCGTTTACCACCTTAGTGGTCTTCGGCGGAGCCTTCTTCGCCTCCTTCCCCCTCTTCTATTCCACGAGCTTCGGCGGGGCCTACTGGCTCTGGATGCTCATCCTCTTCAGCTTCATCCTCCAGGCCGTCAGCTATGAATACCGTCGCAAGCCGGGCAACCTTTACGGGACGTCGACCTACGACGTCTTCCTGCTGATCAACGGCTGTATGGGATGCGTCTTGCTCGGAGTGGCCGTCGGGATGTTTTTCTTCGGCGCGGAGTTTACCGTGGCCAAGGGCAATATCCTCGATGCAGCCTCGCCTGTCATCTCCCGCTGGGCGCCGACGCGCGGCCTTGAGGCCATCGTCTGCTGGCAAAACCTGCTGTTGGGATTGACCATCCTCTTCCTGGCGCGGACTCAGGGTGCACTCTTCTTCCTGCTGACCGTCAGCGGCGACAAGGCCCTCGAGGCGCTCAACCGCCGTAGGGTGACGGTCAACGGCCTCATCTTCGTGGTGCTCTTCCTTGCCTTCACCGGAGTGCTTCTGACCTCGACAGGCCTCACCGAGAGCGCCCCCGGAGTCTTCATGCCCGAAGAGCTGAAATATCTCCACAATCTGCTGGCGATGCCCCTTGTGGCCGTGATGTTCATAGCCGGAGTGCTTTTAGTCGTGGCCGGTCTGGCTCTGACCATCTTCCGCCGGGGCTACAACAAAGGCATCTGGCTCACGGGTCCCGGCACGGGCTTAGTGGTCATAGCCCTCTTCTGCCTCGCCGGGTTTAACAACACCCCCTACTATCCCTCGACCATCGACCTCGACTCGTCGCTGACCATAGCCAACTCATCGAGCTCGCTCTTCACGCTGAAGACCATGGCGTGGGTGTCGCTCGCAGTGCCCTTTGTCGTGGCATATATCGCATATGTCTGGCGCTCGATGACCTCCAGGCCTCTCACCCCCGCCGAGGTCAAAGATCCTGAGGAACACCTCTATTAATCCTCCCACTGCAGGCAGCGAGCATGGAGATGCTGATGCAATATGCGTGGGAGCACCGCCTCCTCCCTCCGGGCCCGTTCACCACCGTGGACGGGCTCCCGCTGCGCATCATCGATCCGGGGCGACGCAACATCAATGCCGGCCCCGACTTCTTCAACGCCAAAATCGACATCGGCGGCCGCCAATGGGCCGGCAACGTAGAGATCCATGTCAGAGCCTCCGACTGGCACCGCCATCGCCACGACGGCGACCCGGCTTATGACTCGGTGATACTCCATGTGGTGGCCACCGACGACGGTCGCATATGCCGCAGCAATGGCGAGACCATCCCCCAGATGATCCTCCCCGCCCGCCGCGATCTCGAGGCACGCTATGCCGCCCTTCGCGACCGCGCCGACCTCGACATACCCTGCGCCCCGGTCATCGCCGCCCTCGACCCTATCCATCGCCGCGGCTGGCTGACCGCTCTCGCCTTTGAGCGCCTCTACGACAAAGAGGAGCGCTATGAGAGCCTCCTGAGCCGCATGGCGGGCGATCATGAGACTGCCACCTTTGTCACCGTGGCCCGCGCCTTAGGCTTCAGCGTCAATGCCGAGCCCTTTGAGCGCCTGGCCCTCTCGGTGCCGCTCAACGTCCTGGGCAAGCACGCCGACTCGCCCCTGACCCTCGAGGCCATCCTCTTCGGCCAGAGCGGACTGCTCGACGCCCCGGCGGCCGCCGGTGAGCCCTATGCCGCCGCGCTGATGCGCGAATATCAGTTTATGGTCCATAAGTTTGGCCTTAAGCGCCCTCAGTCGCTCGGGTGGAATATGGGCCGTCTGCGCCCCGCCAACCTTCCTTATCGCCGTATAGCGGCGCTGGCGGCCCTCATCTCCGGCGGCTTCAGGATGCACTCCCGCATCATCCATGCCGCCACGGCAGAGCAAGCCCGCGCCCTCTTCTCCCCGCAGCTCACCGAATATTGGCAGACCCGCTTTGCCTTTGGAGGAGCGCCGTCGGCCCATGCCGGGCTTACCCTCAGCCGCGCCTCCTCCGAGCTGATGATCATCAATGTGGCTGTGCCGATCATCCACTCTTATGCCACGACCCACGGCGACGAGACCCTCGCCGAGCGCGCCCTCGATATGCTCCAGAGCCTTCCGCCCGAGCGCAATCACATCACCGAAGCCTTTGGCCGCGCCGGATTGCCGGCGGCCAATGCCTTCGACTCGCAGGCCATCATCCAGCTCCGCAAGCTCTACTGCCTGAAGAGGCGCTGCCTGGCCTGCCGCTTCGGACACTATGCACTATCCCACTGAAATATTATGACCTACAATAACTACAACGGGTATAACCCCAATTCCGGCCACAACCCCAACGGATACAATGCCGGCCCTAACCCTAATTATGGTTACAACAACCCCGGCGGGTATCCTCCCGGCACAGGGAATAATCTCAACAATATAGGCCCCTTCGACGAAGGGCCCACCGGTAAGAGCCGCGGCGTGGCCGGTCTGCTGGCCATCTTTCTCGGTACCCTCGGCATACAGTATTTCTACCTGGGCAAGACCACGGCGGGCATCCTCGCCATAGTCCTCAGTCTCGTGTCGTGTGGAGCTTTATCTATTCTCTGGCTCATCCAGGGCATCATGATGATAGCCATGAGCGAGAGTGAATTTGAGCGTAAGTTTATCTACTCGGCCTCGTCATTTCCCCTCTTCTGAGCCCGGGCCGGGATCAGGCCTGTCGGCCTATTCTCACCCATGACTGCGCGACAACGACCCCGGGGCCTTCCCGGGGTCGTTGTCTCCCAGCGACTGGCGCCGCGGCTCCTTCCCCGCGCCGATCATCTCCGGTTTTTTTTGTGCCTTTGTTCCATCAACCGACTGATAGTTTCTGATATCAGGGCGGCAAACCGCCATGAACAACCGGTTTGCCCTTCCGACTCACCTGCGGTGAATTGCTGGTCCCTTAAAAACCGGCGAAGGCGAGCTGACTCGCCGAGAGACAGACGCTGTCGTCAATGCTCCCAAATAGAATAGGATGTGTTCTTGGTATATCTAAAAATGGAAGTGTCGTAATATCAGGAAATTTTATTAACTTTGCATTATGGAGACGAATAATGAAACAAAGCTTGTAATATACAAGACGCCCAATGGGGAAACACGGTTGGACGTAACGGTTCATGATGATACAATCTGGCTCACCCAGCGTCAGATTGCTGAGCTTTTTGGCACGAAAGTTCCAGCTATTTCAAAACATTTGAAAAACATCTTCGAGTCCGGAGAATTGGAGCGCGACGCGACTATTTCCAAAATGGAAACAGTCGTGAATCGTGGTTTTCGAGGTTCGGCTATGGAGGTCGTTGATCATTATAATCTTGATGCAATACTTTCAGTTGGCTATCGCGTAAATTCAAAAAACGCCACAGCATTCCGTATCTGGGCAAATAAGATATTGAAACAGTATCTATTGCAGGGCTATGCTATCAATGAGCGACGGGCCTCGCAGAAGTATGATGAATTGAGCCAGCTGGTCAAAGTGCTTGGCCGTACCATACAGAATCAGGAGAAGCTTACCGAAGACAGCCGCTCGTTGCTTGATGTGGTAGTTGACTATACCTATGCACTCGACACTCTCGATCGTTATGACTATCAGGAATTGCAGATTGAAGATACTACAGGCAAAGAGTCATTCCATGCTACATACCAGAAT
>CAZAUV010000071.1:0-12348 GCA_964488335.1 uncultured Bacteroides sp. | reverse complement strand
CGATATGCAGATAGCCGTTGGGCTCGGGCGGGAAGCGGGTGTTGAGGCGTCCGCCATTCTTGCCGGCGGCGAGGTCGTCGGCCACTATCTGTTCTACGAAGTTGAGACCCTTTCCGGCGCCCTCTTGGGCCGCGGTCTCCATCGTCTTGTCTTCTGCCATAGAGATATGCTGTAAATGATTGATTACGTGGATAAAGGGGCGCCGCGGGCAACGCCCGCGCGCCTCGGTGGTCAATATCAAAGTGCAAAATTAGTCAAAATCCCCCAAAGCCCCAAATCTCCCGCCCCTCCCGCCCCAAAAATCATCGGGTAAGAGCCCCAACGGCTATGTCTCTCTTATCGTTGACGTTCAATAAAGGGGTCTTACCGTCAGCGAAAAATGCTGGATTATGCAATTGGAGGGATTGAAAGTGGGTAAGGGGAGGCCCGCTTGATGCCGGGTGCAGCTTCAAGCGGGCCGTTGGGGAGGGGAGAAAGGGGATGATGCGGGATTTTCGCTCAGGGATTGATGCAGGATGGTCGCTCAGGGGTTGATGCGGGGTGATGGCTTATTTTTTCTTTTTGGAGCCGACGGGCTGGGAGTTGGAGGAGAACATCCATTCATCGTCGTCGTCGTCCTGAATGAGGGTGTAGGATTTCTCCATGCCCTCTTCGGTGAATGTGATGCTGTAGATGGCTGAGGCTACTTTGGAGAAGGCTGTTGCCGACGGCCTGTCAAGGTTGATGGCTTTGATGATTTCCTCTTTCAGAGCCTTGTCGGTGGAGGTGAACATGATGCTGAGGACGGTGACTTTTTTGGTGACGGGGTCGCGCTGCTCGGAGTAAATTATTTCAACGCCTTTATGCCCGTCGGCGAGGCGGTTTATGATGGCGTCGAGGTTTTTCTGGGCTGAAGCGAAGACTGCCGTGAGGAGCAGGATGCTGATTGTGAGGATGAAGCGCATATGTAATTAGGGGGTTAAGTTATCAATTTTGCTGCTTGGCTATGCTTAGGCTCGGGTTGAGATCAGTCTATGACGCTGAGGGCTGCCCTGAGGGCCAGAGGCGAGGATGCATATCGCTCTTCGATGGCTTTGACGAGGCGAGCTTTGGGGTCGGAGGATGCGGCGGCGATGAGGGTGCGGGCGCTGTCGAGGCGGGCGTTGAGGCTGAGGATTTCATCGCGGATAAGGGCCGGGTCGGTGATCTTCTGACCGTCGCGGATAATGTAGCTTCCGGCATAGATCGTGGCGAAGTCGTCGGCTTCATCGGCCGGGGCTCCATTGGGCAGGAGGAGGGCCGAGGCTGCGACCGCTATTATGGTGGCCACTGCGGCGGCCATTCTCAGCAGGGGGCGCCAACGGAATATACGGGCGGGCTCGTGGTGAGCCGTTATCTCCGGTTCGCCCCTGCATCCCCCCTCATACCAGGCCATGAGCGGGCGCAGGGGCTCGAGGTCGGGCGGCAGAGCGGGGGAGCGGAAGAAGGAGAAGAGGTCTCTCTCCTCGGCTACGGAAGTCTCTCCGGCCTCGAAGCGGGCGAGGAGATCGCGTGCTCCGGCTGGGGTGAGGGGTGTGGCGGATTTATTATCGGTGTTCATGGGTTTTGAGCGTTGGTGGATGAGAGGAAGAGTTCTCTAAGGCGGGAACGCCCTCGAGATAGGAGAACCCTGATATTGCCCTCGGTCATGGAGGTTATGGCGGCTATCTCGCTGAGCTCGAGGCCATCGGCATGACGCATCCTGACGATAAGGGCCTGACGGGAGGGGAGGGCATCGAGGAGGCTTGACGCAAGCTCTTCGGCTATGGCTGTGTCGGCGGCCTCCTCGGGTGAGGGAGTGGTGGCGGGGGCGGCGAGATCATCGGCGAGTGTTGCCGACGGACGGGCTCCCATATGGCGGAGGGCATCGAGGGCAATGCGACGCCCCATTACCATGGCGAGGGCTTCAGGATCGCGGTAGTCATCAAGACGGTCGCGGATGCTCCAGAGGCGAAGGAGAGTGTCCTGGACCACATCGTCGGGGGCGTCACACCCACGGGGAGCGTCGGCGAGCCATCGGGAGGCCGCGGCACGTAGCCGGGGGCCGATGCGTGAGGCGAGGATGTTGAAGCTGTTGAGGTCCATTCACACAGAGGACGTGCCGGGACGGAAGGTTGTTACACCTCACTGCGATTTTTTTGTGCCTCCATGTAAAAAAATTTCCAGAGGGGAGCTGCCATAAGCGCCTGCTTCATTTCAGAAGAATTGAGGAGGTCAAATACTTCATCGCGGCTCAGAAGATGGAGCTCCACATCTTCGGTGGCGTCGAGATGGCGCTCGCCCGATGGCTCGACATCGCGGGCGATGAAGCTATAGGTCAGATTGTTCTGGCTGCCGGGATTGGCTGAGAGGACAGTCATGAGCTCCCAGTCGCCCCCTCCATAGCCGGTCTCTTCGAGGAGCTCGCGTCTGGCGGCTTCGAGGGGGCTCTCACCATCCTCGGCCACTCCGGCCACGAGCTCGGTGAAGATGTCGTCGAGACCATGGCGATATTGTCTCACCATGACGAAACGCCCCTCGCGGTCGATGGCTATGACATTGACCCACGAAGGGTATTCGAGGACATAATATTCGGGATGGATGGTGCCGTCGGGCATCAGGAGGCGGTCGCGCCTCGCAGTGAGCCAGGGCCGGCGGATGATATATTCAGAGTCGAGGGTTTTCCATTTTTCCATAACGGCGGAATATTTGAGAGTGCAAATATACTAAAAAAATGGGACCGAGGGCGTTTGACATCGCGTCAGGCCCTCGGTCATAATGGTAAAAATCAATCAATCTATCTATCACTTTTTTAATGCTATCGCCGGCGAATGGCGCCGTGAAAGCGAGGTCAACACACTTGGATGACAAAAGAGCTATATCGTGTCAGATGAGCAACATCGCTGTGTTGACGATGCAAAATTACGTCAGCACAGCGATGCCGCGAAAATGTAAGGGTTAACGAATGTTAAACCTGTTGCAGGTTTGTTACAAGAGGGTTATCTGCCGATGGCCAGCTTCCGGGCCGAGGTAGTACCATCAGCGTGTAATGTCTTGACAATCACCACACCCGAAGCGGGGATGACTGAAAGACGGCGCCCGGTAAGGTCGTAGTAGAAGGTGGCTACGGCAGGAGAGTTTTCACCTCCGAGGGCCACATCTTCGAGGCCGCCGGCCGTATTGACATCGACGATGCGGAAGAGATAGTTGTGGTCGTTGACGCCCCAGGGAGCGATGCGGTCGCCGTTGATGCCCCAGTAGTTCTGACCGGCAGAGCCGGCGTTGCGTATGGCGTAGGTGTCGCCGCAGGCATACAACTCATAAGTGTTCCAGTCGGGATAAAACTGATTGACGCCAAAGACACCCTTTTCGCTGACATAGCGTCCGTCGGCCACAGAGCGGAGGTCAACGCGTCCGGTGCCGGGATCGACGGTGAAGGTCCATTCATAGCGCGATGTCAGACGCCGGGGCTTGGTCACGAATACAGGGTTGCCCCCCGAAGAGCCGGGGTTGTCGTTGACCAGATAGCGGCCCTGATTGTCGATGATATAATAATTATGGTCATCTTCAATCATGGGGAGGGTCATCTCGGAGGCAAAAGGCTCGATGGAGAATACCATTCGGTCATAAGAGAGGGTGTCGGTCCAGGCTTTGGTGATCCGGTCGCCGCTGACGGTCCAGAAACTGTTGCCGGCCGAGCCGCCGTTTTTGATAGCGAAGTCGGCATTGTGGCGATATAATTCATAGGTGTGCCAGGCGCTTTCAAAGGGGTTGGTGGAGGGATTGGCCGTAAACTCGCCTTTCTCGTTAAGGAAGCGCTCATCCTGGAGGTTGATGATGGAGTATCGACGGGTGTCGGGGTCAAGGCGGATGCGCCAGCCCTGGCGGTTGGGGTTGACCACATCGAGCTCGTCGGTGAATACGGGGTATCCTCCCGTGGCTCCGGCATCCTGATTGGTCAGGTAGCGGCCGTTGTGACGTATGAAGTAAAGGCCGTTTTCAACCACCTGGGCGGGGAAGAGGTCGGCCGGAGCCTCCAGGCCGGCATCCTTGAAGTCGGCGATGAGGGTGTTGACGGTGGAGGCGATGAAGGGCTCCACATAGAGAGTGCCGGTGTGGGGCACAACGCGCTGGATAGAGCCTTCGAAGCCTCGGCTGACGAGGGCCTCGCTCTCTTTGGTGAGCTCTTTATATTGAGTGTAGGCGTCGACGAAAGCCCCGGAGTTGCGCTCGCGGAGGGCGTCGGCCATATCAATGGCGAGGGCGCCGCGCCTGCCCTGGAGGCTGAAGCACTGGATAAACTCGAGGATTTCATTGACCATGCGGGAGTCGGAGAGAGCGAGAAGCTCGGCGGCGGCATCGCTCATCTTGTTGAACTCGGCTCGATAAAGGCCGCAGGCTTCGGAGTCGAGCTCCTTATGTGCATCCATGATGGCCTTGAAATCAGGGCTCTCACCCCAGCGACGGAGGCCGTGGGTTGAGGGCGCGAGGTCGACATTATTGATGCAGAAGGTGCGGAAAGCATCGGCATGGTCGGGCATGAGAGCCGTCATGGAGCGTTCCCAGGCGGCGTCGCAGTCATAGGCATCGGGGTTCCATAGGAAGTCGGCCATCTGATAGAGGGCCACCTTGGAGGCTTCGGCATACTGCATGGGGTTGGCGGTGAAGCCTGCCACGAGGGCGGGCACTTCAGCATCGTTGCCATAGAAGGGCCCCATGAGGAGATTGTGCTGACCGTAGTCGTTGACAGGGTAGTTGAGCCAGATGAGGGGATCGCGCTTGATGACGGGGCGCACCCAGTCAAGGTCGGAGACATTGATCATATCAACGACAGAGTTGCCCGTCCACATCACGCGCACCTCGGGATACATCTTCTCGCCGAGCTCCTGGAGATAAGTGCCTCCCACCCATCCCCGATTATATTGTGAGGGGCACATGATCATCGGCGTGATGTCAGAGTGTTTCTTCACGAAATTATCGGTCAGGAAGTTGAGGTAGGCAGCTTGATTTTCAGCAGAGTAGTTTGAGATGTCGTCAAAGAAAATGGCAAAAGAGCGGAAGCCCATGTCATACATTAGCTCGAGCTTGTTGAGGGCTGCGGAGCGGTCGGCCTCGGAGACGATGGCGTTGCCGGGGTGCATAGCCCAGACAAACCATACCTTGTTTCGGGCGGCGGCCTCGGCCATGAGCTTCATCTGCTCGGCCTTATCCGCGGGATAAGGTTCGCGCCAGCTGCCGTGGTGATAGGGATCGTCCTTGGGGCCGTAGATATACGTGTCGAGCTTGTTGGCGCCGTAGAAGTCAAATTGGCTCAGGCGGTCATCAAAGCTCCAGGGATTGCCATAGAAGCCTTCGACGACGCCGCGGTTGAGACCGGCGGGAAAGTCGGTGACCTCCACGCTCATCACCTGAGGCTGTGAAGCTATCTGAAGGAAAGTCTGGACACCATAAAAGGAGCCCTTGCCGTCGTTGCCGGCGATGACCACTCCCTGAGGGGATACACTCAGGTAGTAGCCCCCCTCATGGTCAGGGATAAGGTCGGCATAGGGGGCCACGGCGGCATCGCCGCGCTCGCCTACGGTGACGCTTATGCCGGAGGGCTCGGCGGGGAAGATGGCATAGAGGGCGCGGAGGGCATCGGCATCAGCCTCATCGGCCCCTGTGAGAGCCACTCCGGAGGGGCGGGCAAAAGCTGCCTCACCCCATTGGGCTGACAGGGGGGTGGGACTAATGGCCACGGTCTGCGCCGAGGCCGAGGAGGCGGAGAGAGCTGCCGTCAGAGCGGTAGAGAGAAGAATTTTATTCATCAAGAAATATAGAAGTTATCAGGGAATGAAGCGGAAGATATAGGGGTTGGTGCCCTGTGGGAGACGGCGGGTGATGATGCGGTCGCCTTCGATGAGCCAGTAGCTGTTGCCACCCATGCCTCCGTTGCGGATGGCGAAGGTGTCGGAGCCGTCGGGATTACGCTCTATTACGAAGGTGTGCCAGTCGGCATCAAAGGGATTTGTCTGCTCGTTGCGCGAGAAGCTGCCCATCTCGTTGATGTAGCGGCGGTCTTTGGCATTGGCAATCTGATAGCGGTCGGTCTCCGGAATGAGAGTTATTCGCCAGAGCTGACGGTCGGGGTTGACATTATCTTCACCCGATTGCCAGACGGGATTGCCGCCGGTGGAGCCTGCGTCGGGGTTTCCGAGGAGGCGGCCGTCGGGGCCGGCGATATGATAGGCGCCGTTGGCGATGACGGGTGCGGGGAAGATGTCGGTCTTGTAGCTGTAGGAGCTCTTGTAGTCATCGGCCATGCGGGTGACGCTTCCCTTGAGGAAAGGCTCGGCATAGAGGGAGCCTGCCACGGGATGGGCGGTCTTGATGGAGCCCTCAAAATTGCGGCTCTCGAGGCGCGAGGCGCGGTCGGTGAGGTCGGAATATTCGAGGAATGCATCGACGAATGCTATGGAGTCGGCTCCGGCGAGGGCCGAGTGCATATCCATCACCTTATTGCCGCGCAGACCTATCAGCTTGGTGGCTTCGAGCCAGGGGCGTATCTCCGATGTCAGGGGATTGCCCTCGTCGGCAGTGGCGAGGAGCTCGTCGGCAGCGGCGATCACGGAGTTAAACTCGGCGCGGAAAGCGTTTTCAGCTTCGGGTGAGAGCCCGGAGGAATAAGTGTCTATGAGTGCTTTGAGTGCGGGGCTCTCCTCGGTGCGGCGTAGACGGTGAGTGTTTTGCCCCAGGTCAACATTGTAAGAGCAGAAGGTGCGGAAGGCATCGACATGTCCGGGCATCAGAGCTTCAAGAGCGCTCTCCCACGACTTTTGGGCGTCGTAGGCATCGGGGTTCCAGAGATAATCGGCCCCGGAGAAGATGGATACCTTAGAGGCTTCGGCATATTCCATAGGGTTGAGGACAAAGCCCGAGGTCATGGCAGCCGCCTCAGTGTCGTTGCCATAGAAGGGGCCCATCAGAAGATGGTCAATGCAATAATCATTGACCGGCCAGTTGAGCCAGATAAAGGGTTGACGGCCGATAAACTGCTCTACCCATTCGATGTCGGGGACATTGATCATGTCTACGACCGAATTGCCGGTCCACATCACGCGCACTTCGGGATAAGCGGTCTTGCCCAGTGCAGTAAGGTAGTCACCTTTTCCGGCCCATCCGCGGTTATATTCCGAGGGGCAGACGATGATGGGGGTCACGTCGTCGTGGGTCTTGACGAAATTGTCTGTAAGGAAGTTGAGATAGTCGGCCTGGAGCGCGGCGTCGTAGTTGGAGATGTCGTCAAAGAAAATGGCAAAGGAGCGGAAGCCCATGTCATACATCTGATTGAGCTTCTTGATGGCAGCGGCTCGGTCTTCGGCGCTCTGGATAGCGTTGCCCGGGTGCATAGCCCAGACAAACCACACCTTGTTTCGTGCGGCGGCCTCTGCGAGCTCGCGGAGCTGAGCGGCCTTATCCTCGGGGTAAGGCTCGCGCCAGCGTGAGTGGTGATAGGGGTCGTCCTTGGGGCCGTAGATATAAGTATCGAGCTTGTTAGCGCCATAGAAATCAAATTGGCTCAGGCGGTCGGCATGGCTCCAGGGATTGCCATAGAAGCCCTCCACGACGCCACGGTTGGCCGAGGCGGGCCAGTCGGTGACGGTCACCTCGGTGAGCCCCTCCGTTCCGGCCTTGGCGAGCATGCCGATAAGGGTCTGGACGCCATAGAAAGTGCCTTTGCCATCATTGCCGGCAATGATAATCTCTTTAGGAGTGACCTTGAGGAGATAGCCCTCGGGCTTGTCGGGGATCAGGGCTGAATATTTCTTGACGGCCTTGTCGCCTCGCTCGCCGATGATGAGCTTCATCTTGCCGGTGACGGGATAGGCCTTGAGGAGGGCGGCAATGGCATCGGCATCAGCCTCGGCCTGACCCTTAAGGGAAAAGCCGGCGGGAGCGGGGATTACGGCAGAGCCCCAGACGACCGTCTGCGGGACGGGGCTCACGTCGACATGACGGGCAGCGACGCCGGCGGGAGAGAGGCCCAAGGCCAAGGCGGCAGCCGAGAGTATAATCGGGCGGAAGATTGACTTCATGGTAATGGATGGTTGTTTAAGGTAATCAGTGTGAAATATGCCGGGTGCATATTCGAGACAAAGATACAAAAAATCTCTGAGCTCGTGGCCAATCATCGGTTTATTTATTGCAGATAACGAAATATTTATTGCAAATTACGGAATTTTTTCGGTAATTGGCTTGAGAATGGATTTTTTTTTGCACCTTTGCATTTTGATTGGGTCATCAAAGTGCGATGCGCCGGCAAGAGGCCGGCCAAAACATTCTGACGGCTCGCTCTCTCCATCTTGATTGACTCTCCCGATCTATTGTTTTTCAACCTCTGACCAATGACAATGGAATTTACTGTCAACCAGATAGCACAGCTCGCGGGGGGCACCGTCGAAGGCGACGGCAATGCTCTCATATGTGAGTTTGCCAAGATTGAGGAAGGTGTCCCCGGCGCCCTCTCATTCCTGGCCAATCCCAAATATACCCACTATATCTACCAGACCCGCTCGACGGCCGTCCTCGTCAGGCGCGACTTTGAGCCCGAGGCTCCTATCGCCGCCGCCCTTATCCGTGTTGACGACCCATATGCCACCATAGCCCACCTGCTGACTGTGGCGCAGAGTATGCTCGCGGCGCGACGCACCGGCATCGAACAACCTTCATATATCGACCCTACCGCCACGATTGGTGAGGGGGCCTATATAGGCGCCTTTGCCTACATAGGACCGGGCGCCACTATCGGCGACAATGCCCAGATCTATCCCCAGAGCTATGTGGGCGACAATGCCTCCGTCGGAGCTGACACCACCATCTATTCCGGAGCCAGAGTCTATCCCGGCTGCCATATCGGAGCCCGCTGCATCATCCATTCCGGGGCGGTGATAGGGGCCGACGGCTTCGGTTTTGCCCCCGACGGCAAGGGGGGATATGAAAAAATCCCCCAGATAGGCATCGTTGAGATAGCCGACGACGTGGAGATAGGCGCCAACACCACCATTGACCGCGCCACCATGGGAGCCACCCGCATCAGTTCCGGCACCAAGCTCGACAATCTTATCCAGATTGGCCACAACGTAGAAGTGGGCTCCAACACCGTAATGGCCGCTCAGGCCGGAGTGGCCGGTTCCACTAAGGTCGGATCCGGGTGTATGATCGGCGGCCAGGCCGGATTGGCCGGCCACATTCATGTGGGTGACGGCGCTCAGCTCGCTGCCCAGACCGGAGTGCACACCGACATTGCCGCCGGGAGCCGCCTGATAGGGTCTCCGGCCGAAGAGCTCCGGGCCTATGGGCGCCAGGTGGCCGCCATGAAGCACCTCCCGGAGATGATACGCTCCCTCCGGCGCATCGAGAGGGTACTCAGCGCCAAGTAATCTCTCCCAAACACTCCTTTACCCCGAAAAAAACTCCTCACGATAACCCCAATGAAACAACTCACCCTCAACGACTCCTTTACCGTCAGCGGCAAAGGGCTCCACACAGGCGGATTTCGCACTGCCGAATTTTGCCCCGCCCCTGACAACCACGGATATAAAGTCCAGCGCACAGACCTGCCTGACCAACCCATAATCGACTGCGTGGCCGAAAACGTAGTGACCCTCCAGCGAGCCACCGTCATCGGGCGTGGCGACGTGACCGTCTCCACCCTCGAGCACGCCCTGGCAGCCCTCTACGCCGCCGGCATCGACAACTGCCTCATCAAGGTCGACGGCCCCGAGATACCTATCCTCGATGGCTCCGCCGCCGAATATTGCGAGAAGATAGCCCAGGTAGGCATCAAGGAGCAGAAGGCCGAGAAGGAATATTATATCGTGAAGCAGAAGACCGAGGTGCGCGACGAAGAGACCGGCGCCTCCATCGTGGTGCTCCCTGACTCCGATCTCTCCGTTGACGTGATGGTCGACTATAAGAGTCCCGTCCTCTCCTTCCAGTATGCCACTCTCGAGCGCATGGAAGATTTTCCCAAAGAGATTGCTTCGAGCCGCACCTTTGTCTTTGTCCGCGAGATAGAGCCTCTCGTCAAGGGAAATCTCATCAAGGGGGGCGACCTCGATAATGCTGTGGTCATCTACGATACACCGATGGCCCAGAGCGAACTCGACCATATCGCCGATCTTATGGGCGCACCGCATAAGGAGGTGAGCCAGTTTGGCTTCATCCAGGAGAAACCCCTGATGGCCGACAATGAGCCGGCTCGCCATAAGCTGATGGATGTCTTGGGCGACCTCGCCCTGATAGGCCGTAATCTCAAGGGCAAAGTGCTTGCCACCCGCCCGGGCCATGCCATCAACACCACCTTTGCAAAAAAAATCCGCCGCGAAATCAAGCGTCAGGATATTCAGGCCCCGGTCTATGACCCCAACAAGGCCCCGCTGATGGACAATGTCCGCATCCGCGAGCTCCTTCCCCACCGCTACCCCTTCCTCCTCATCGACAAGATCATCGAGAAGGGCGACAACTATATCGTAGGTGTCAAAAACATCACCACCAACGAGCCCTTCTTCGTAGGCCACTTCCCTCAGGAGCCCGTCCTCCCCGGCGTCCTCCAGATTGAGGCCATGGCCCAGACCGGTGGCCTTCTTGTCCTTTCCATCCTCGATGACCCCGAGGCCTACTCAACCTACTTCATGAAGATCGATAATGTGAAATTCCGCCAGAAGGTGGTCCCCGGCGACACTCTCATCTTCCACGTCTCATTCATGACCGAGCTGCGCCGCGGCTGCGCCGTGATGAAGGGCTTGGCCTTCGTGGGCGAGAAGATTGTGTCGGAGTGTGAGTTTATGGCTCAAATAATTAAAAACAAGTAAATTAAGGCTATGAAACAGCCCTTGGCATATGTCCATCCCGCCGCTAAGATAGCCCCGAGCGTGGTGATCGACCCCTTCGTTACCATCGATGCCAATGTAGAAATCGGTGAGGGGACGCGCATTTGCAGCGGAGTGACCATCCTCGACGGAGCACGCATCGGCCGCAACTGCGTAATCCATTCGGGAGCAGTGGTGAGCGGTGTGCCCCAAGACCTCAAATTCCGTGGTGAGGAGACCCTCGCCATCATCGGCGACAACACCACCATTCGCGAGTGTGTCACCGTCAACCGCGGCACGGCCTCCAAAGGCAAGACCATCGTGGGCTCCAACACCCTCGTCATGGCTTACAGTCATATCGCCCACGACTGTGTCGTAGGCGACCATGTGATTATCGCCAATGCCAGTCAGATTGCCGGCGAGGTGGTCATTGATGATTGGGCCGTGATAGGAGGTGGTTCACTGATCCATCAGTTCTGTCATATCGGCGCCCACGTGATGCTTCAGGGCGGCGCGCTGGTCAATAAGGATGTGCCGCCATATATTATGGGCGCGCGCGAGCCGATAGCCTATGCCGGTATCAACTCCATAGGTCTGCGTCGACGCGGTTTTGCCAACGAGACCATCCGCGAGATCCAGGATATTTACCGCATCCTCTATCTGTCAGGCCTCAATAACAGCGAAGCCATCGAGCGTATCGAGGCCACTCTGCCCCCCTCGAAGGAGCGCGACGACGTGGTGCTCTTTGTCCGCAACTCCAAGCGCGGCATCATCAAGGGTTATGGCCCTAAGGGTTCATCGGCCGAGTAATTCATCACCCGTCTCCGTGTTATGGACATGAAAAAAGTTATAATGGATATGAGAGTGGTCGGTGTCTCGGCCCCTCATCCTCTCTATACCCTCCTGACCCTCAGCCCCGTAGCGGGAGAGCCCCTGCCGGAGATGAAGGCCGGCCAGTTTGTACAGGTGGCTGTCCCCGATGCCCCCCACACCTTCCTGCGCCGCCCGATTTCGATCAATTATGTCGATAAGGAGAGCAACACAATGGCCCTGCTCATCCGGCGCGCCGGCGAGGGCACATCCCGTCTCTGCGACCTTAATCAGGGAGCGATCATCAACCTTATCCTCCCCTTAGGCAACGGCTTCACCATCCCTTCGGGACTGGCAGGCCGCATCCTCCTTGTCGGCGGCGGAGTGGGCATCGCCCCGCTCTGTTTCCTCGGTCGCGAGATGAAAGCTGCCGGCCTGACACCGGAATTTGTCGTCGGAGCCCGCTCTGAGGCCGATCTTCTCGAGATAGACCTCCTGCGCGAGATAGGGACAGTCCATATCACCACCGACGACGGATCGGCCGGCGAGCATGGTCTCGTCACGGCCCATTCCACCTGGAGCTCACCGGAGCCGATAGCCCTCGTAAGCTGCTGCGGCCCCGCACCGATGATGAAGGCCGTGGCCCGTCTGGCCCGCGACAAGGGTGCCGACTGCGAGGTGAGCCTCGAGA
>CAZAUV010000070.1:0-12539 GCA_964488335.1 uncultured Bacteroides sp. | reverse complement strand
ACCCGGGGCTACTCAGGGTCACACCCCTTCGGGGTGACACATCCGCCCGGCGCGCCCGGCGCTGACGGAGCCCGCGGCGGGGGCTGGTCAGGGTAACGACGAATGTAGGGACGGAGCCCGCGGCGGGGCGGGGCGGGTCCGGGTAACGGCCAATGTAGGGACGCATCCCTGTAGCGGGAGGAGGCTCACTGCACAAAACGAATCCACTTGTGGGTTAAAATTTGTTAATTATTGGGCAGGGTAGTTAATTGGTAGTAATTTTGGGCTATCTGTGCAAAGTAGGCCTAAAAACTCCGAGCGAGCCCGCGATGCCCATAAGATATCACGACAAAACAAATAAAAACACTATAAACAAATCATTGCAATGAAGAAATTTCTACTTCTTCTATCTGTGTTTCTGAGCACGCTCTCTCTTGCGGCGCAGAACACAGCATCCTTTACCATCGAGTCTAAGCCGATTGAGGCCGGAAAGACGGTGGATTTAAATGTCACTATAACAAATTCTGCAAACACGAAGACCTCTGCTTTCCAGTTTGACTTAACAGCTCCCGAGGGTACGGAATTCGTTGGAAATGCAGTTTTAAAAAACTATTTCACCTTAAATTCCACCAAGTACCCTCTTCTGGCCATATATACAGCAACATCAAGCTTATTAGATAACACAAAGAATTTACTTCGAGTCGTTGTTTATTCAGGCGCTAATGTTCCATTTTCTTTTGAAGATGAAAACGATGAAAACATGAAACTGCCTGATTCCTTCGTAATTGGTTCTGTTAAAATCAAGGCTGCCGATAATTTCTCAGGCGGCGGCTCGGTTACTATGAATGGCGCTATCATTGCCGGATCTCACTCTGAAGGTGAAGACTTTACCGAAAATAACGCCTTTCAGGTAGTTGACCCAAACGACCCTTCGAAGGTCATTGAGCCCTCTCAGCCTGCTGCTTCTGCCGAGGTATATATCGCCGCTACAAGCATCTCTCTCAGCCCAGAGACTCTCGCTGTCAAGGTCGGATATACCGGCACCCTCACAGCCACTACCGAGCCTGAGGGCAGCTCCGTAACCTGGACCTCAAGCGACGAGGCCGTTGCTACCGTCAAAGACGGCGTAGTTACCGGCGTGAAGGCCGGCAGCGCCACCATCACCGCCACCACTCTCGGCGCTCTCGGTGAGAATGGCAAGCCGACTGAGATTACTGCCACCAGCACCGTGACCGTCACCGACATCTATGCCAACAAGGTGACCATCACAAAGCCCGAAGACCTTACCAATATCTCTCTCAAGGCCGACGAATCGATGACCTTCGTAGCCACCGCCACCTGCGTAGAGGATGACCATACCTATACCCCCACCGATGCCACCGTTACCTGGAGCATCGCATGGGCCGAGGAGAATATTACACCTAATATCGCCGATGTTGCCACCATCAAAGACGGCAAGGTGACCATCAAAACTGTCACCGCCTACCTCGTAGGCAAGACCATCACCGTCACCGCCACCGCCAATGGCTCTCAGAGCGATGGCGAAGCTGTGACCGCTTCCGCCACCATCACTCTGGCAGCCACTCCCATCAGCAACATCACCCTCGCCATCACCCCCGAAAACGGCGAGATTAAGGATGGCGAGACCGCTACCATCACCGCCACCATCGAGCCCGCCAACGCCACCAATCCCATGGTGACCTTCACCATCCCCGAGGGCGCTACCGTCACCAAGCAGGAGGCTGCCGAGGGCGAGACCGCTGCTCCCAACACTCTGACCGTAGTGGCCGGCGCCACTCTGGGCGCTGCCGAGATCTCCGCCGCTCCCGCAACCAAAGTTGAAGGCGACTGCCCCGCCGTAACGGCCACCGTGACCGTAATCGCCACTCCCGTAGAGAGCGTAGAGATCACTCTCCCCGAAGGCGCTACTACTTCGCTCAAGGGCGGCGCTTCGATGACCCTCACCGCTACCGTTAACCCCGCGACGGCTACCGATCAGACCGTGACCTGGAGCGTTGACAACACCGAGCTCGCCACCATCACCGAAGGGGGCGTCCTCACCGCCAAGACCGGCGTGACCGGCGACGTGACTGTCACCGCCACCGCCGCCGGCAACGTCAACGCCACCAAGACCATCACCATCACCGGTGTAGAGGTTACAAACATCACCCTCGACAAGACCGAAGACACCCTCGCTCAGGGCGAAAGCGTGACCCTCATCCCCTTCCTCGACGGCGAGACCGACGATGAGGGCAACACCCTCATGCCCACCGACAAGACCGTCCTCTGGACCGCCGCCTGGGCTGAAGATGCCTCCTTCGAAGGCACTGCCCCCGACGTGGCCGACTTCGTAACGGTTGACAACGGCACCGTGACCATCGTTAAGGTCACCCTCGAGACCGCAGAGAAGAAAGTGGTAGTCACCGCCACTCCCAAGACTCCCGCCGCCCCTGATGTCAAGGCCACCTGCACCATCACCCTCGAAAAGACCAATGTGACCTCAGTAGCCGTTGCCGCTCCCGAAGGCACCGCTGCCGATCCCGCTCTCAAGCAGGGCGAGACCATCCAGCTCACCGCCACCGTTGAGCCCGCCAACGCCACCGTCACCACCGTCATCTGGGAGGTTACCGGCGATAAGATTGCCGAAGGCGACGTGACCGTAGTTGACGGCCTCGTGACCATCAATAAGGTCACTGCCGAGAGCGCCAACTCCACCGTGACCGTCACCGCCACCAGCAACGACACCGATGCTTCGGATGTTAAGGGCACCTTTACCATCACTCTGGCCGCCACTCCCGTGGAGACCGTCAAGACCGACCTCACCAGCGTAACCCTCCTCCCCGGCACTAAGGTTACCGGCAATGTCACCGAGGTAGGCCCCGACAACGCTACCATCAAGACCCTCACCTACACCTCTGGCAACGAGGCTACCGCCACCATCACCGAAAACTCTGCCGCCGAAGAGACCCCCGAGGCCCCCGAGACCCCCGAGACTTCCGGCGAGGATGAGGGCGACAACTCCGGCGAGGCTACCACCGAGGCTGAGGAAGGCGAGGAAGCTGCCGCCGCCGAGCCCGTGGCCACCTTTACCATCACCGGCGTTGCTACCGGCACTACCACCGCTACCATCGCTGCCATGAACGGCACCGAGACCGCTTCGGCCAAAGCCACCATCGAGGTCACCGTAGAGGATAAGCTGACCATCACCACCGATGCCCACACCAACCCCGAGACCGAAGACGCTCAGGTTGCCAAGACCTGCCAGATCAAGTACACCGCCAACACCACCCTGCCCCTGATCTGGAGCATCGTCAACGAAGATGTCAAGGCCGACGAGCCCTCGACCGACGAGCCCTCTGCCGAGACCACAGCCCTCTTGGCTGAGGAAGGCGAAGGCGACACCACCACCGGCGAAGGCGACACCACCACCGGCGAAGGCGAAGGTGAAGGCGAAGGCGAAGGCGACACCACCGCCACCGACAACAAAGTGGCTTACATCGCCGAGCAGGGCAACGATCCCGAGACCGGCCTGGCATATTGCCTCGTTGAGGGCATCGCTCCCGGCACCGCTACCGTGACCGCCACCGTAGCCACCGACAACCTCGCCGACGGCACCACCGAGGCTCCCAAGGCTGAAGACAAGATCGAGGTGATCAACGTAATTGCCGACAAGCTCACCCTCAGCGCCTCCAAGCTCTCCATGACCAAGGGCGACACCAAGGAACTCACCGCCACCCTTGAGGCAAAAGAGGGCGTCAATGAGGCTGTCTCCATCCAGGAGGTAGAATGGACCGTGTCCAACGACAAGGTGCTTGAAGTGATCGAGGAGGGCGACCTCACCATCTCCTTCAAGGCTATCGCCAACGGCACCTGCACCATCACCGCCACCACCGTCGACAGCTCCGACCTCACCGCCTCCTGCGACATCACCGTAGCCAAGACCGTGACCGGCATCGAGGCTGTAGGCATCGACGAGACCGAAGGCGCCGACATCCGCGTCTATGACCTCAGCGGCAAGTGTGTGGCCACCTCGGCAGAGCAGTATGCCCGCCTCGGCGAAGGCCTCTACATCATCAAGACCGCCAAGCGCACCGTCAAGGTCCTCAAAGCCGACCTCTGATTGAGACCCTAATCCCCCCACATAGCAGCCGGGGCTATCTACAGAGATAGCCCCGGCTATTTTTTCGGAGGAATGATAAGGCGCGCCCCTCCGGGGCGCATTCCGCGTGGTGGCGCCTCGTCCCGGGGTTGCACCCCGGGCTAATCATGGGCGCGCCCCAAGGGGCGACATGTTCGACCCCGCCAATCCGTTGGACGGCACGGGCGCGGCATCATGGACGGCGACGATGCCGCCCCGCCAATCCGTTGGACGGCCCGCGCGCGGCGTCATGGACGGCGACGATGCCGCCCCGCCAATCCGTTGGACGGCCCGCGCGCGGCGTCATGGACGGCGACGATGCCGCCCTTTAGGGCGCGCCCATGAATAGCCCCGGGCAACGCCCGGGGGTGGCGCCCCATCCCATCCTCTACAGCGCCCCGGAGGGGCGCGCCTTGTGGAGGATTTTGCGCGTCACGGAAAGATAAGCCGGAAAAAATGTATATCTTTGCCGGATAAACAACTTTTTGATTATGTCTGCAACATATACTTGCATCAAGCTCCATCTGATATTTGCCGTAAAGCATCGGCAGGATTATATCGTTCCTACCATTAGGCCACGCCTTTATTCCTATATAAAGACGGTATTATCCACATTTCAACATGATTTGATTCGTATTGGTGGGATTGGCGACCACGTCCATATTTTCATTCGATATAACGTAAACCAGCTTATTCCCGATTTGGTAAAAGAGCTGAAGGTTGCTTCTACCAAGTTTGTCAATAGTAATCATCTCATCATATTCAAGTTTGCATGGCAAGCGGGATATGCTTGTTTTTCCGTAGCTCCAACTAAGGAGTCGGAAAACGCATTGATTGCCTATATCGATAATCAACCACAACATCATTTAGGATTATCTCTCCAAGAAGAAGCCGCTTGTTTTCTTGATAGGCTTGGCATAGAATATGATGAACAATATCTTTTGATGACTAAGGCGCGCCCCTGCGGGGCGCCGATAGGGTGGTGGATGCCGTGCCCCGGGGTTGCACCCCGGGCTAATCATGGGCGCGCCCCAAGGGGCGCCAAGTTCGGCCCCTCCGATCCGTTGGACGGCCCGCCCCGACGCCGCGGAGGGAGCTACCTCAAGCCGCCCGGTCGCCATCCGCAGAGGGTCGGAGACCCGATATCGTGGGTAACCCCACGTGGAGCTTCAGCGCAACGTGGGGTAGTCCGGGCAACAGGTCTATCAGAGCATCGGAGATGCGACATCGTGGTAAAGAATTGGCCTATCATCCTAAGAGTCATCACAATATCGCCTCTCCTAGGCTCCGACGGTAGAGAGGTCGTCTCACCCTCCCCCACGTTCCGCAAGCTCCACGTGGGGTTACCCACAACCATCGCCTCTCCGAGGCTCCGACGCCGCGGAGTAAGCCGCCCGGTCGCAGCATGCCGCAGAGCATCGGAGATGCGACATCGTGGTAAAGAAATACCCCTCCTTTAATACCCTGATCATAAATCTATCTATCAATGAATATTAAACACAATCTATCCCGGCTGGTCGCCGCGGCGCTGACGCTCGCGGCGCTGACACCGACCGTCGGCCGGGCCGCCGAGGCTGAGCCGTCGCCGGCGGCCACTCCGGCCGCCGAGCCCTCGCCGGAAGGGGCCGTAGCTCTCCCCGAGGGGCTCGACCGCACCCTGACCTTCCCGAAAGAGCCGGCGAGGCTCTTCAACGAGTGGCTCAACATCTATCTCACCTATGGCACCTTCTTCACCTTCCCCGCTGCCGACAACGCCGGCATCCGGCTCAAGACCGACGACCGGGGCAATGCCACATCATTTGTCATCGTCGACGCCGACGGCAACGCACTGACCAAATCCATATCGACTACCGACCTCGACCGCATCGAGATAGAGAGCCGCCTGCCCGACATCTATATCACCACCGACGACGGCATCACCGACGTCAACGACAAGGCCACCGTCCACCCCGGAAAGATCACCGTAGTGGCCCACGGCGACCCCGCCTTCACAGAGATGACTGACGCCCCCCCTCAAAGGGCTGCGCGGGCGCGGCAACTCCACCCTCGGATTTCCCAAAAAACCTTACAGAATACAATTTGACAAGAAGACGGCCCTCCACAAGGATCTCAAGAAGTCAAAAAACTACGTCCTCCTGGCCAACTACAAAGACGGCACCCTGATGCGCAACAGCATAGCCATGTGGCTGGGCGAGGCCCTCGGGATCCCCTACACCCCCCATATGATACCGGTCAACGTGTGGCTCAACGGGATATTCAAAGGCTCCTACACCCTGGCCGAGAAGACCGGCTTCAACAGCGGCCATATCGACGACATCGACGAGACCGAGGGCATCCTCCTGGAGCTCGACACCAACTATGACCCGACCGACACATATTTCACCGACGAGCGCGGCAGCCGCAACATAGGCCCCTTTGCCTTCCCCGTATGCGTCAAAGACCCCGACTTCAAGGAGCTCATTGAGGGGGGCGACCTCACCGGCACCCCCGAGGAGCACCTCGAGCGCTGGCAGGCCAAATTCCTCGAGCTCGAAAACGCCCTGGCCGCCAAGAACGGCCGCGACTGGACCGAGCTGCTCGACCTGGAGAGCGCCGTGAGCTACGTGATGGTCTTCAACCTCACCGCCAATCAGGAACTCAAGCATCCCAAGAGCGTCTTTATGCACGCCCCGACGTATGACTCCAAATTTGAGATGGGCCACCTATGGGACTTTGACTGGGCCTATAACGGCGGCGACATACCCAATCCCGAGACATATTTCTTCGACAGCGCCATGAACTCCAATGGCACTCAGTTTTTCCTCCCCATTGTCAGCGACCCCCGTTTCCAGGCCCGCTACCGCGAGGTGTGGGCCGAGTTAGTCGCCAAGCTCCCCGCCCTCATCGACTTCATGGATGAGTATGCCGGCAGGATAGAGTCGTCGGCAGCCGAAAACACCGTCTCCGAAGGCGGACAGTCTACCCTCCCGGGCCGCTTCCGCTCCAATGTCACTACCCTTAAAGACTGGCTCATAAAGAGAGCTCAGTTTATCTCCACCGCCGAAAACTTCGGCCTCTACAGCAACGGAAAATTCTCCGCCACCCTCTAATAAAAGCATACCCAGAAGATGAACACCAAGATCCGACATCTTTTGCTCCCCGCCATCGCCCTGATGGCAGCCTCGGGAGCCGCCGGGCACACCTCGCTCCCCGAAGGGACCCCCGCGAAAGCGGTCCGCTCAATTGTGGTGGTGACCCGCGATAATCAGATAAAGCATATACCCCTGACGACCGGAGCGGTCAACACCGTCACTACCTCCGTCGACGGCACCATAAGCGCCTCCGACGGCTCCGGCTATGAGCTGACCATCCCGATGGCCGACATGGCCCGCATCATCCTCTCGCCCCAAGACCCCTCCTCACCCTTCAAGGGCACCGAGGCCCCCGCGCCCCTCGAGCTGCCTGAGGCGGTGACCGTCCCCTTAGGCGAGACGGCCACCGTCAGCTACCCCGCCCCCGACGCCTCCCTGCTGGAGAAGACCCGCGTCTACTGGACCCTCACCGACCCCGCCACCACCTGCATCACCATCACCCCCGAGGGGGAGATAAAAGCCCTGGCCAAAGGCACGGCGACCGTCAACGCCCGCTGGGCCTCCCATGACCGGACGGTAAAGGTGACAGTGACCGACGCCATCCTCGGCGACGACATCCCCGGCGATGCCAACGGCGACGGCCGCGTTGATGTCAACGACGTGACAGCCACCGTGGGCCACATCCTCGGGCAGACACCCGCCAACTTCCGCTTCGCCGCCGCCGACCTCAACGGCGACAGCACCGTCGACGTCAAGGACATCACGGCGATAGTAAACCTGATCCTCGGCCTTCAGGCCCAATGACCCCGAAGGGATCTGACTCTGATTAGTCCCGGGAGACCCCCGGGCTAATAAGGGTGCCACCCCGAAGGGGTGGATTAGCCGCGCCCTCGCGAGGGAATGGACCCGCGGAGCGGGTCACGGCATGCCGCAGAGGGTCGGAGACCCGATATTGTGGGGTTACCCACAATCACGCCTCTCCGAGGCTTCGACGCCGCGGAGGAAGTTACCTCAAGCCGCCCGGTCGCGGCATGCCGCGACCCTACAAACCGGTCGTCGACCCTAAGACCCTTACTACCCCTAACATCCTTAAAACCTCTAACTCCCCTAATACCCTGATCATAAATCCATCTCTCTATGAATATTAAACTCAATCCAATGCGGCTGATGGCCGCCGCGCTCGCCCTTGCGGCCATAGTGCCCGCCGAGGCGCGCCGCCTCGACCCTCAGGAGGCCCTGAGCCGCGCCGGGAGCATCATGCCCGGCAGCTCATCCACCGGGGCTAAGCCCACCGCCGCCGGAGCCGCGGAGCGCCCGCGCCTCATGGCCACCGGCCCCGCCGTGGCCTCCGACGGCACCCCCGCCTACTATATCTTCACCGACGGCTCTACCGGAATGGTCACCACCGCCGACGACCGCCTCCGCCCCGTATTAGGCTATTTCGACGCCCCCTCTGACGGGGCCGGGATGCCCCCCGCCCTGAGCGCCTGGCTCGAGGATCTGGCCCGCGAGCAGCAGGCCTTCCTCGCCTCACCCGAAGCCGCCTCGGCCGACCCGCTGAGCCGCGCCCCCGGCAGCGACCTGAGCGCCCTCTACTCCACCCTGACCCCCATCGCCCCCCTGGTCAAGACCCACTGGGGCCAGAACGCACCCTATAACAACGACTGCCCGGTGGCCGGAGGCAAGCGGTGTGTCACCGGCTGCGTGGCCACCGCCATGGCCCAGGTCCTCTACTATCATCAGTGGACCGACTGCAAGGATGCCACTGCCCGAAACACCACCACCGGCATGACTTATAAGTTTACCAAAGGGAAGACCTTTGACTGGGACCTCATGGTAGACAACTACAATAAGACAGCGGCATCCGACGCCTCCAAAGCTGCCGTGGCCGACCTGATGTATGCCTGCGGCATGTCGGTCAACATGCAGTATAGCCCCTCGGGGAGCGGCGCCGTGACCTCGGTCCCCGGCTTCGTGAACTATTTCGGCTACGACCCCGCCACGACCGAAATCTACCGCTCCGACTATCAGGCCGTCCAGTGGGAGTCAATGATATGGAATTACCTTAGCAACTTCGGCCCCATCATCTACTCGGGCCGCGGCGACGGCGGCCATACATTTGTCATGGATGGCTATGACACCGACGGCCTCTTTCACATCAACTGGGGCTGGGACGGATATTATGAAGGCTACTTCAGCCTGACGGCCCTCAATCCCTACGGCCCCACCAACTATACCAGCGGCTACACCGGAAGTCAGAGCATGGCCCTCGTCTATAAGCCCACCGACAAAGACAAGCCCGCCGCCTCCACCCTCCATCCCACCCTGGCCGAGAGCCTGATCTATGAGGGCAATCTCATCTTCACCTTCTATCTCAGCTCATATGACCCGACCACAGCGGTCAATGTAGGCCTGATGTTTTATCCCGACGCCACCCTCACCGGAGGGCAGTATGTCAACTGGCGTGGCAGCTCAGTGGAGCTGAGCGCCGGGCGCGGATTTTCCAACCTTTCCGCGGGCTATGACTTCGATCTCAGCAAAGCTAAACTGAGCACCGGCAGCTACTATGTCGTCCCGGTCCTCAAGGTGGCCTCTACTGGCGAGACAATCCCCATGTCCGGCGGCCGCCCCGTGATTGCCACCGTGGCCTCCAACGGCAAGGTCACCTTTGCCTTCGAGTCGCCCGTAGTGCCTCTGACCGTCACATCGTCGCTCCCCACCGGGGCAACCATCTATAAGGGCGACACCAACCGCCCGACCTTCACATTTACCAACAGCGGCTCCGATACCCACAACGACACCTATCAGGTGGCCCTTATCCGCCAGGTGGCCAATCCTGACCAGAAGGACGATGAAGACCCGTTTATGGACGAGATTTTTGTCGTGAGCACTATAGCCGCGCTCGTCGAGCCGGGCGATCAGGCCGTCATCCCGGCCCAGCTCAGCTTCTCCTCAGTGTTGTATTCCGGTCCGAAATGGACAGGGACGGTCCCTGCCGGCGCCTACTCCCTGGTGCTCTTGGGAAGCTATAACGAAAGAGTGTTCACCATGCCCGTGACCCTCGCCGAAGGGACAGGGCCCGCTTCGGAGACCACCACGCCCGTCGTCAAGGAGATAGCCTGCGGCAACGCCACCCTGCTGATAAGCTACGACAGCGACAACAACGCTATCCTCAGCGGCGTGAAGGAGCCCGTGGAGAGCCTCAACCTCATGGCAGCGCCCGTGGCCATAACCAAGATAGCCGACCGGGCCTTTGAGCGCGACATGACTCTGCGGAGCATCACCATCCCCGCCGGGGTGAAGGAGATCGGCTCCAATGCCTTCCGCCTCTGCGGCAATCTCAGTAAAGTGACCTTCAAGAATCAGGAGCCCCCCTTCGCCGCTCCGGAAGGCCTCTTCTACGGCATCTCGGCCGACTGTGTATTCACCGTTCCCGCCGCCGCTCTCGAAGCCTATGAGGCCCTCCTCGAGGGCTGGGGCACCGTCGTTGCCGCCTCCACGGAGGTGCTCATCGGCGATGTCAACGGCTCCGGCGACGTAAACATCGACGATATCGTTGCCACTGTAAACCACATCCTGGGCAACACCCCGGCCAACTTCAACGCCGAAGCCGCCGACGCCAATCTCAACGGCGAAGTGGAGGTGGGCGACGTGGTGGCAATCGTCAACATCATCCTCGGCCTGACACCTGACAGCAAAGCCACCGCCCTGGCCGCCGCTCCGTCGGAAGCGCCGGCAGCCACCTATGAGGTGGATGCCGCCGGCACACTCTGGATCGACACCCCGATGGCCATCGGCGGAGTGCAGTTTATCGCTGAGGGCAACGTGACGGCCTGCGATGCCGCCGGCGCGCTCAGCTGCTCGCAGAAAGCCGTCGGCGAAGCAGTCCGTTTCGTGGCCTACGGCAATGCCTCGAGCTATCTTCCGGCCGGGCGCCATGCCATCGCCACAGTGTCGGGCGCAGTGACCTCACTGCTTGTCTGCGACCCCTACGGCACCCCGGTCGCCGCCACCGACGCCACCCTTACCGGCCTGACCCTCCCCGAGGCCGACGGCGCTGAAGCTCCCGTAGAGGTCTATTCGCTCAGCGGAGTCAAGGCGGCCCGCAGCCTCGACGGCCTCGCCCCCGGCCTCTATATCGTGCGCCGCGGCTCCTCGGTAGAGAAAATCCTCGTAAAGTAAGGGAGAGCCCGCGCCCTGCGCCGCCGCATCACTCCCCCATCATCACGGGCCGGCCTGCAACCCCGCAGGCCGGCCTTTTCCACGACCGGCGCGGGTTAAAGTTTGTTAATCTTTGTTAAGAATTGCGGGGCTTCGCTGAGGGCGGGGCCGTAAATGGGCGGGAGATTTGGCCGTTTGGGCCATTATTGCTATCTTTGCAGAGTCAAGCAACCGGAGGGAGCCACTGAGCTTCCTCCTTTTGTTTGCACTGACAAAAAATAACGAGATGATAGACAAGACACTTCTGCGCAGCACCATCGAAGAGGAGCTGGCGCTGACCGACGCTTTTATAGTTGACCTCACCGTAGGGGCCGACAACCGTATCGTTGTGGAGCTCGACTCCCCGACGGGGGTTGACCTCGACGCCTGCGTGGCCCTGACCCGCGCCATCGAAGAGCGCTTTGACCGCGACGACGAGGACTATGAGCTCGAAGTGGGGTCGGCCGGCCTGACCTCCCCCTTCCGTGTCCGCGGCCAGTATGAGAAAAACCTCGGCAACGACGTGGTGGTCGTCACCCGCGACGGCCGCATCGACAGCATCGGCCAGGGAGAGGGGATGGACTTCCCCTTTACAGTGGCCGTGACCGAAAAGGTGAAGGAGCCCGGGAAGAAGCGCCCCGCTCTGGTGGAGCGCCCCGTGACGCTCACTCCCGCCGAGGTGAAGACTATCACCTACGACATCAAATTTAAGTAAATAACCTCCCCCACCACCACCTGACCCGCAAAGATATGGCTAAGAAGACCGATGCGCCCAATATGGTTGAGCGCTTTGCCGAATTCAAAGAGCTCAAAAACATCGACAAGACCACGATGATTTCAGTCCTCGAGGAGTCGTTTCGCAGCGTGCTCGACAAGATGTTTGGCACCGATGAAAACCTCGACGTGATAATGAACCCCGACAAGGGCGACGTACAGATCTTCCAAAATCTGGAAGTGGTGGCCGACGGCGCAGTGAAGAACAAAAACCTCGAGATCAGCCTCAGCGACGCACGCGCCGACGGCGACCCCGACTGCGAGATAGGCGACGAACACACCCGCGAGATAATCTTCGCCAACTTCGGCCGCCGCGCCATCCTCAACCTCCGCCAGACCCTCCAGACCAAGATCCTCGACCTTCAGAAAGAGGCCAT
>CAZAUV010000069.1:0-12541 GCA_964488335.1 uncultured Bacteroides sp. | reverse complement strand
AGCCGGCTCGAGCCGGAAGTCTTAACCGAGAGCAAAGATAATGAAAAAAACTTAACATGGGCCCACTTTTGGCGGGGGCGGTGAAAAAATTGAGGATTAAAAAAAAAGTCTTACCTTTGTAATCGCTATCAGTGCATCTTTAATAGCTATCTTCAATCATTCCCCCCCAACTGACACTATAATGCTCATCATAGGCATAGCCGGAGGCACCGGCTCGGGCAAGACCACCGTGGTCAACAAGATAATCTCTTCGCTCCCGGCGGGCGAGGTCACAGTCATCCCCCAGGACTCATATTATAAAGACCTTAGCTATATGACACCGCAGGAGCGGGCTAAGGTAAACTTTGATGAGCCGGCGGCGATAGAATGGTCGCTCCTGGTTGACCAGCTCAATGCCCTCAAGGAGGGCAAGGCCATAGAGATGCCCACTTACAGCTATCTGACCTGCACGCGGCAGGAGGAGACGGTCCATCTGGAGCCGCGCGACGTGGTGCTCGTGGAGGGTATTCTGGTGCTCAACGATCCTAAGCTGCGCAAGATGATGGATGTCAAAGTGTTTGTCGACGCCGACGCCGACGAGCGCCTCATCCGTGTCATAGCCCGCGACTGCATAGAGCGCGGCCGGACACCGCAGATGGTCATCGACCGCTATCAGGATGTCCTCAAGCCGATGCACGAGATGTATATTGAGCCGTCGAAGCGCCATGCCGATCTGATCATCCCCCAGGGAGGCTCCAACGCCGTGGCAATCAATCTGCTGACCGATTATATCGACGCACGCCTGCGCCACGCCCGCCGCGACTCCTAATCCCCCCGCCTCTATGGAAGAAGAAATCATCACACCGGCCGGAGAGCCTGCCTCCCGCGCCGTGACTGCCGCCGAAGAGATAGCGGCATTGGAAGCCGAGGCAGCTGCGGCCGCGGCTGCCGGGCCGCGCGGCCGGGATGGCCCGATGGTGCTCCGCACCGACAAACTGGTAAAGAAATACGGCAAGCGCACCGTGGCCAATCATGTGTCGATCGACGTAAGGCAGGGGGAGATAGTGGGGCTGTTAGGCCCCAACGGCGCGGGCAAGACCACTACCTTCTATATGACCGTGGGGCTCATTACCCCCAATGAGGGCCGCATCTTTCTCAACGATATGGATATCACGAAATATCCGGTCTATAAACGCGCCCGCCTCGGCATAGGCTATCTGGCTCAGGAGGCCTCGGTATTCCGCAAGATGACGGTAGAGAATAATATCCGCTCGGTGCTGGAGATGACCCCCACCACCCGCGAATATCAGCGCGATAAACTCGAGAGCCTCATCGAGGAGTTCAGGCTGGAGAAGGTGCGCAAAAACCTCGGCGACCAGCTCTCGGGCGGCGAGCGCCGACGGACCGAGATTGCGCGCTGCCTGGCCATCGACCCTAAGTTTATCATGCTCGACGAGCCCTTTGCGGGGGTAGACCCTATCGCCGTGGAGGATATTCAATATATAGTCTATAAGCTGAAAGAGAAGAATATCGGCATCCTCATCACCGACCATAACGCTCCCGAGACCCTCTCGATCACCGACCGCGCTTATCTCCTGTTTGATGGCCGCATCCTCTTCCAGGGCACCTCCGAGGAGCTTGCCGTCAATCCTATTGTCAGGGAAAAATATCTGGGACGCAATTTCATCTTCAACCGCAAGAAATTTGACTGACTCCGGCCAACCGCCGGAGCGGTCAGTCAAACCTGGCGCCGGCTATGGTGGCCGCCACGGTGTAGGGGATGCCGCGCGAGCGTGGGGAGCGGCGCGAGGCGTGGAAGACGAAGCTCATCTGCCGGTCCCACGAAGAGAAATTGATCTGGCGGGTGGCTCCGGCGGGGAGGTCCACACCGCGGTCTATGACGGCCTGATGGATCTCGCGACCGTCGAGGTCGAAATAGGTTAAGATGATCCTGATCGACACCAGCCGGCGCGCCGATGCATTGGTCACGAAGAGGCTCTCGGAGCGGGAGCGCAGCGGCTTATCGTAGCCCGAGAGGACGATGGAGTCGACGAGAGCCGGGTCGGCAGCGGTGTCGGCCACGGCGGCGGCGGGGATGCGCTCGAGCCCGGGGCGGGTGGTGGTGCGCTTCTTGGCGTCGACCGAGCCCGACAGAGCCGCGCAGAGCAGGATCAGGATGAGAATGTGCTTCATAGGTAGACAGGCTCTAAAGGGGGGATGGGGAGAGGGAATATGCGCTCGGCACCCCGGGGTGTGGTCTCCCCATGGCGCTCATTGCGTATGCTGGGCCTGAAGAAAAGATAAGGGAGGCTCATGTAGAGATTGACGGCCACCGGGGAGCGATGGGGCTTGAATTCCAGGCGAGTGCCTTCGTCGATGAGCTGAAGGGTAAACTTCCTGCGGGTCGACACCTTGACGCCGGGAAGCGGCGCCGAGCCATACATCCATGAATCGTAGACCCCGCGACGGGCGCTCCGCGAGGCACGGCCGAGGAGAGTGCCGGGGACAAGGGATCGGTCGGGAGCTTCTACGATGGTGATCAGATAGGAGCCGGGCGCTTCACTCTCGCGCTCGATGGCTATGAGCGTCGGAGGGCCCGGAGGAGCATCGGTCAGCCTCCAGATGCCCTCGATAGCCTCCGGGCCCGAGGCCCTTATGTCGGCCATCACCTCCTCGAGAGTCCTCACCGGCTTGACCGGCTCGCCGGCGCCTGCCGCCGGGGCGGCAGCAAGCGTCAGGGCGATGACCATCGGGAGCAGATGCCTCCGGAGCATCATATCGTGGAGAACTTATAGCTCAGGCCGAAGGAAAGGATCTCCTTAAACTGGAAGCGATGCCAGCGTGTGTCGGGGAGGCGGGCCGTCGATGTGTCGTAACGGAGGTTCCAGAAGATCTGGGTTGCCAGGAAGCGGTTGATGTCAAAGGCGAGGGTGTTTTGCCAGTCGCCCTGCATATAATCGTAGTTGGTGAAGAGGAAGAGGCGCGAGGAATATGTGATGTTGAGCGAGAGCTTGGCCTTGAAATTGATTTCGGCATTGCTACCATACTGGCTTATGCTCTTGCGGCCCTCCTTGATGCCAAACGATGTCTCGTTCATATGATGGTTGATGCAGGTCTTGAGGTTGTAAGAGAGGGGGTTGATGGTAGCTCCAAACTCCACCCTCGATGTCTTCTTTGAGTAAGACATACCGAGACCCACATTGAGCTCGCCGGGGGAGAGGAAGGCGGCTCTCATAGTGCGGCTGTTGGAGGCGTAGTTGTTTAGCATCTGGGTCTTGAAGACCGATGTTATTGAATAATACCAGCTGTTGGCGGCCTTGTAGCCAAATTTGGCATTCCACTGGAAGAGGTCGTCGGAGATGTTGTATTTGCGGATTGTGTCGTCGGGAGCCGAGTTGATGCCGAGCTTATATTGGGTGGTCATGTCAAAGATGAGCTTCGGGTAATATTTTTCGTTGAGCTTGACATTCCAATAGAGCTGAGCGATGGCATTGACATTGTTGTTGCCGCCCTGATACCAGTTGGGCGAAATGTAGGCCTGTGAGAACTGAAGGGAGGCGTTGAAGGAATGGAGCCAGCGCTTCTCGGCTTTCTCGAGGCCAATCTCCTCGGCGGGCTTGGCAGCCTCGATGGGGAGCTCTTTCATGACGATGCGGTTGGTCGTGGGGCTCACCGAGGCCCGGAGATGGCTCGGGATGCGGGTCATGCTCTCCTTGATATAGGGCACCAGGAGGGGATTATCGACGATAAACTGCTGGCGGCTGTAGTTGATCACGGCAATGGAGCGGCTTAGGTCGGTCAGCCAGTCGGTGGAGGGGCCAAGGTCGGTCATCGGGCCCTCGGAAGAAATCGTAGGGGCCTCAAGATAGTGATACGTGTCAAAAATCAGGGGGGAGAGATAGCCGGGCGTAAACACTGCAAAGTCGCGCTTCGGGGTGATGGAGAGGGTGTCGGCAGCCTCGATGGGGGTGAGCGCCGGCGCTGGAGGCGCAGCCGGAGCTCCTAAGCCGAGAAAAGCGTCGACCTTTTCGCGCGATGAAAAGATGTCGGCGCGGGCCACCGATGAGCCGAGCGCCAGGAAGATATATGCAGAGATAATGATGCGATACATAGCTGTGATGAAGAATGGGGGGGAGGGATGTTGAGAGGGTGATAATGGCTTATCGGCTACAAAATTACACAAAATATCCATATCGCCTGCCATCGACCGTGTAAAATAGCAATTTTCGACACCGGCTTTCTGATGCCGGCTTTCCCGGGGGAGCGGGATGAACCTTGAAGCCCCCGGGGCCGTTTTACTCCTGACAGAAAGCCTATCCGTGGCCTTCTCGCCAAAACTCATAACTAACAACTTCTTCTTAAATAATCATTATGGATACCACACAGATGAAACGACTGATGGCTACGCCCGGCACGGTAATGGTGGAATTTTACGCCTCATGGTGCCCTCACTGCCAGCGCATGATGCCTATAGTAGACGATATCAAGGCCCTTTATGAAGGTCAGGTCACAGTGTTTCAGTTTGACATAGACGACAATGAGGAGCTCGCCACAGAGCTGAACGTCAAGTCGATACCTACCTTTATCATCTATCGCGACGGCGAAGAAGAGTGGCGCGCCAGCGGCGAGATGCCCGCTGAGACCCTCTCGGCCAAGATAGCTCAATACGTCGGTTAATCTTTCGTAGCTCACTACCCCCATGGCTTCGCTCCTCTGTGATTTTCTTGACGCCCTCGGAGTGCCCAACACCCGCGGGTATGCCGACCATGCCTTTGCCACGATGCCGTTTAAGAGCCTCTTCGGCTTCTCCCGGCAGCTCAAGGCCTACGGCATCGACTCCGTGGCCGCTCAGTGGGCCGACAAGAGTGTCCTCCCATCAATTCCCACCCCCTTCCTCGCCCGGAAGACCGACGGGACTTTTGTCATAGTGGAGGAGATAAGCGATGGGGGCGGAGAGGTGAAATTCCGATGCAGCCACGACGGAGAGTTTTCACTCCCCGTGGAGACCTTCGAGAGCGCCTGGAGCGGACTGGCGCTTCTTGCCTATCCCTCAGCATCATCGGCTGAGCCTGACCTGGCTGCCCACCGCTTCGCAGAGTTCACCACCCGCGCCAAAGGGTGGCTATTGGCCCTCTGTGCCCTCATCCTTCTCGGAGCCGGAATAGTCAACGCCGCTGTTTGGAGCAGCCTGTCGCATATAGCCCTGCTCCTGGTTGACCTCGCCGGGCTCGGAGTGACCTGGCTCCTGATACTGAAGACGCTCAAGGTGTCGTCGAAATCGGCCGACCGCATCTGCGCCGTGATGCAAGACCAAGGCTGCGATACGGTCCTCGAGCAGAAGGCTTCTTCATTTTTCGGCATCGTCTCCTGGAGCGAGGTGGGGCTGAGCTATTTCGCCGTCTCCACCCTTACGCTGCTCATCTTCCCCGGAGCGCTCCAATGGCTCGCCTTGGTCAATCTCTGCTGCCTGCCCTTCACCTTCTGGAGCATATGGTATCAGCATTGGCGGCTCCATACATGGTGTACGCTCTGCGTCACCACCCAGGCCCTCCTCTGGCTTCAGGCCGGAGCCTACCTATGGGCCGGAGCATGGGTCGGAGGCCTCACTCTCACCGCCTCAGTCATCATCCTCATCGCTGCCTATGGTGCCGCTCTGCTGGCCACCAACCGCGTAGTGACCTTCATCAAACGTTATCGCGCCAAAGAGTCATGAAAATCATTCCGAAAATAAGCCTGGAGGGCGCCAAAGTCCTCACGCCCCCCGAGATGAACAAAATCCACCTCGAGACCGGCCTCCACTCCCCGGCCAAATCAAGTCAAAACGCGAAGCCGCGCGATTAGCATATTTGCGCAGCATCGCCGACGATAACGCTTTGTCCCCGGGGAACGGATATGTTTCAGCCCGCTCCCCGGGGGAGCTTTTTTTGTTTTTTAGAGGCGGATGTAGTATCTTTGTGGCTCGATCATCCCAGCCCGAGCCATTAGTGGGCCGGCGCTCGTTGCTTCACCACCTTAAGCCAAAGTTTTGACCATGGAACTAACTAAGAACGTAAACCAGCAAAATAACATATTGGCAGACTTACGTCAGCTGATAGACAATTGTCGTAATAAAGTGGCAGTGGCTGTCAACACCGGTATGACTACCATGTATTGGCATATCGGTGAACGCATAAACCGAGAGGTTTTAAACGGAGCATGAGCCGAATACGGTAAACGAATTGTTGCAACTTTGGCTAAACATCTGACAGAAGAATATGGCGGAAATCAGTTCTCTTTGAATAATCTTCGTCGGATGATGCAATTTGCATCAGCTTTTCCTGACTTTCAAATTGTGACACCATTGGTGTCACAATTGTCATGGTCTCATTTTCTGCAAGTTATATCAATCGAGGATGATTTGAAGCGTCAATTCTATCTTACTATGGCGGCGGATCAACGATGGTCAAAAAGGACGCTTAAAGCCAAGATAGATGGGATGCTATATGAGCGAACTGCTATCGCAAAGCAACCGGAAGAGGTTATCAGACAAGAATTGGAATTGCTTAAGACCGAGCGTAAAATGTCAGCCGATCTTGCGTTTCACGACCCTTACTTTCTGGATTTCCTCGGTCTGGAAGGAAATTTTTCTGAAAAGGACCTGGAAGAGGCTATTGTAGGTGAGCTACAGAAATTCATAACCGAAATGGGTGGTGATTTTGCCTTTATGGAACGGCAGAAACGGATCTCGGTGGATGATGAAGACTATTACATCGATCTCCTATTCTTCAACCGCAGATTGCGGTCTATGGTGGCTATCGACTTGAAGTTAGGTAAGTTTCAAGCAGCCTACAAAGGGCAAATGGAGCTTTATCTCCGTTGGCTTGAGAAGTATGAGATGCTTGAAGGAGAAAACAAGCCGATTGGTTTAATCCTGTGTGCCGGAAAGAACGAAGAACATGTTGAATTGATGCATCTCGGCGAAAGCAATATCCGTGTGGCAGACTATCTTACAAAGTTCCCAGACCGACACATTCTTGAAAAGAAGCTTCAACAAGCTGTTGAACGGGCTCAAATCAGGCTCTTGCGACAGAAAGGTGATGGTTGAACAACGAAAATCTTACTCTCGCCGGGCGGGGTAGGTTTTTTTGTTTTTTAGAGGCGGATGTAGTATCTTTGTGGCTCAATCATCCTGCCCGAGAGCTTATGAAAGGAATAATCCTGGCAGGGGGCACCGGCTCCCGCCTCTTCCCTATCACTAAGGGAGTGAGCAAGCAGCTCCTCCCCATCTACGACAAGCCGATGGTCTATTATCCGCTGTCGACGCTGATGCTTGCCGGCATCAGTGACATCCTCCTGATATCCACACCCGCCGACCTCCCGGCCTTTGAGCGTCTCTTAGGCGACGGCAACGACTTTGGCGTCAATATCACCTATGCGGAGCAGCCGCGCCCCGAAGGGCTCGCCCAGGCGCTGATAATAGGGCGCGAGATGATAGGCGACGATGCCTGTTGTCTTGTGCTCGGCGACAATATCTTCCATGGCGCCGGTCTCTCTGACCGCCTTGAGCGCGCCACGGCCAACGCCCTCTCGGGACGCGCCACCATCTTCGGTTACTGGGTAGACGACCCGGGGCGGTATGGTGTGGCTGAGGTCGACGCATCGGGCAGATGCCTGTCCATTGAGGAGAAGCCTGCGCGGCCAAAGAGCAACTATGCTGTGACGGGCATCTATTTCTACCCCAAAGGCGTGTCAGAGATAGCTATGACCATCACCCCATCGGCGCGGGGAGAGCTGGAGATCACCACTGTCAATCAGATATATCTTGAGCGGGGCGAGCTCGATATTGAGCTCCTCGGCCGGGGATATGCGTGGCTCGACACCGGGACGGTCGACTCCCTCACCGAGGCATCGGCCTATATCGCCACCATAGAGCGCCGCCAAGGCCTTCAGGTGGCCTGCCTCGAGGGTATTGCCTATGCCCGGGGATGGATCGGCGCCGACCGCCTGCGCGAGATTGCTGCCACTATGCCCTCCACGGCCTATGGCCGTTATCTCCTCTCGCTGGCCGACTCTTCGAGTGTCAATGACAATCCGCTGAGAAGATTATGACAGTCACAGACACCATCATCCCGGGGGTAAAAATCATCGAGCCGCGCCTCTTTGCCGACCGCCGGGGCTACTTTATGGAGACCTTCTCGCAGCGCGACTTCGACCGCCTCGTGGCCCCGGGCGTGACCTTTGTGCAGGACAATGAGAGCCGCTCGAGCCGGGGAGTGGTCCGCGGCCTCCACTTCCAGCGCCCCCCCTATGCGCAGGCCAAACTGGTAAGAGTGGTGGAGGGGAGTGTGATCGACGTGGCCCTCGACCTCAGGCGCGGGTCGCCGACATTCGGCCGCCATGTGGCCGTAGAGCTCTCGGCCGACAATCATCGCCAGCTTTTCCTCCCCGCGGGGATAGCCCATGGCTTTGCCGTCACATCGGCAAGCGCGCTCTTCATCTACAAAGCCTCTGATTTTTATCATCCCGAGGCCGAGGGTGCCGTCTCCATCCTCGACCCTTCGCTCGGCATAGCGTGGCCTATCCCTCTTGAAGAGGCCATCCTGAGCGACAAAGACCTTAACCATCCGCTACTTGCCGACTTCCAATCACCCTTCTCCTACCATGACTGACCGCCGTTTCAACGCCATACTGGTCACCGGCGGAGCCGGCTTCATCGGCTCCCACCTCGTCCGTCGGCTGACCGACCGCTATCCCTCGACGCGCATCATCAACGTTGACCTCCTCACCTATGCCGGAAATCTCGCAAACCTGAGCGATATCGAGGGGAGAGGGAATTATACCTTTGTCCACGCCGACATATGCGACACCCCCGCTATGCTCGCCCTCATCCGCGACAATGGGGTAGACGCCGTAATCAATCTCGCCGCTGAGAGCCACGTCGACCGCTCCATCACCGACCCTGATGCCTTTGCCCGCACCAATGTCATGGGCACTCTCTCCCTCCTCAACGCCGCCCGCCATGCCTGGGCCGAGCGGGCCGAAGGGATGGCGGGAAAGATTTTTTATCAGGTGTCGACCGACGAGGTCTTCGGCGCCCTTGCTCCGGGGGATGAGCCCTTCTGCGAGACGACACCTTACTCACCCCACTCGCCCTACTCGGCATCCAAGGCTTCGGCCGATCATTTTGTCCGCGCCTATCACGACACTTTTGCCCTGCCGACACTGATATCCAATTGCTCCAATAATTTCGGTCCAAACCAATTCCCCGAGAAGCTCATCCCGCTGGTGATCAACAATATCAAGACCGGGCGGCCCATCCCGGTCTATGGCCGCGGCGAGAATATCCGCGACTGGCTGTGGGTCGAAGACCATGCCCGCGCTATTGACTTGATCCTCCACAGGGCCTCACCAGGCTCGACCTACTGCATCGGTGGAAACAATGAGATGCGCAATATCGATCTCGTCAGAGCCCTGATAGACATCACCGACCGTCGCCTCGGCAGGCCTGAAGGCACTTCCGAGAAGCTCATAACCTTTGTTGCCGACCGTCCCGGCCACGACCTCCGCTATGCCATCGACGCCTCACGTCTGCGCGACGACCTCGGCTGGAACCCTACTCCCGACCCTGCCGTAGCCCTCGAAGCTACCGTAGAATGGTATCTCGCCAATGAGAAGTGGCTCGCCGATATCACCTCCGGCGCCTATGCCGACTATTACCGGGCTCAATATTCCGGCCGCTGACATATGCCGGGATTGATAATCTGCCGCCCCGGGTGCAAAACATCGTTGCAGCCGGGGCGGAAGATTATATGAGGGGGAGGAGGAGATTATTTCAGGGCCTGACCGTCGTGGAAGGCTCGCCCCGCGGTCTTGCCTAAGGCGATATAGCTGTTGTGGATGGGGTCGAAGGTGATAAGATGCATCTTCTCAACGTCGGGCTTTCCGTCGGGAGCGAGATAAGCCTCATCGCAGAGGATGTTGACAATCTCGGCAATGATGTAACAGCCGGTGGGCGACTCATAGAGCTTCTCCTTGACGCGACACTCCAGGGTCATCGGGAAACAGTCAAAGACGGGGGCATCTACCGCTGAGCCTTTGGCCGATGACCATCCGGCGCGGGCGATTTTGTCGGGTACTTTCCTGCCGCTGACAATGCCCACATAGTCGGCCCCGACGAGGGTATCCTCGGTAGCGAAAGCCACTGTGAAGTCGCCGAGGCGATTGAGATTTTCGGTGGTGGCATGGCTGCCCATGGAAATCATAATCTCCCGGGCATCCCATTGTCCCGTCCAGGCGGCGTTCATAGCATTGGGAGTGCCGTCGGCATCATAAGTGCCGATGATCACCACAGGCTGCGGAAGGAGCCATGCGCTCGGCTTAAAACTTTTCTTCATATCGTAAAGGGTCGGAAAATCGTGACTGATAGTGGCGAGTTGCCGGTCAAAGGGGAGAGTCGATCCAATGGAAGTTGTCGCGTCCGGCGCCCACTTCGAAGTTATACATCGCTATGCCGAGGTCAATCTTGGTGTAGCCCACGAGCGATTTACTTCTCGAGGGCTTCACGCCATCGGGGGCCACATACTCGAAATAAAACTTCTGCTGGTTGACAGCCGTAGGGGCTTTGAGGGCTGCGTCAACCCCGCTGACAAACCATTCGGGCGAGTCGGCCGAGAGATTGCTCACCTGCTCCGGGCTCTTAATCTTATGTTTGCGGCCATCCTCGGCTCCATAACCTATGGCGATGCTTACGACTACCTTTTCATCGGCTCCTGTCTCAAAGGCACCGGCCACTTTCTTGTATGTGAGGCCCACTATGCATGTGTCGAGGCCCATCTGCTGAGCTTTCAAGACGAGCTTTTCAGCGAAATAACCGGCTCGGTAATCAAGGCTCTCCGACTGGCGGCCGACGACCATGATATAATTTCTGACGTTGGAAAAAGAGCCGTAAGATAGAAATCCTTTGAAGGCCTTGGGCTCGTCGGTGACGAGTTGCATATGGAGGTCTCCTTCGCGATTGAGGCGGTCAATCTCGGAGCGCAGCTCCTCTACCGTGGCCGGGTCAAGCGGCCTGTCGGCATATTTTCTTATGGAATGTCGCTTATTCAGAGCTTCAATCTCAGTCATAGTGGTGTAGGATTAGAGGATACAATTCTGAAAATATAACGCGGCGTATGGCCCGAAAGTTGCACTCCGTCTGAAAAATCGCTCATAATTGGATGGAGAGAGGAGGCTTCCAAAGCGCCGAGGCCCGCAAGCGGGTGGATGCTTGCGGGCCTCGGAATATATCGGGAGAGGATTGAATGATTACTGTTGGATGCGGGCCGATCCGGAGAAAGTAGAGGGGCCTGAAACGGAGCGTGGAGCAGGGGTGGATGGTATATCGGCGCTATCGGCAACTACTGCTAAGGGAACAGTGAGCCAAGCGATAGAGGCGGTCTTACCTTCCTGGAAGACGGTCATCTGCAGGCGCAGGGTATGATTGCCGAGAGGCATGGGCTCAGAGAGGAGCGAGAAAGCGAAGGGGGGAGCGGGCACCATGCCGAGAGGCTGGCCGTCAAATACATAATTAACAGCGCCGATGGCGGCTTTCTGAGAGGGGTTGACGGGGTTGACAAAGACGGAGTCGATGTCGATGGTGTCGCCTTTCACGGCATAGAAGGTGCCGTCAACCTCGGTGATGCCTGAATATGTAAAGCCGATATTTACATCGGGATGGTTATCGTCGTCGTTGTGACAAGCGCCCAGAGCCAGAAGGGGAAGGGCAATCAGAAGATAAAGCAACTTTTTCATAGTCGTTGTTTTTTGAAGTGTGTGTGTTTGTGTGTTGTATATTAGTGGAATAATGGTTCTTCGCGGGGAAGATAGTGGGGTAGGAGAGAGGAGAATAATCTCGGAAGGGAGAGAGGGTGGGGAGAGCAGGAGGCGGGGTTGACGGCTTAAGGGGAGCGTCTTCCCCGGCCTCTTTGCTCTTATAACACCCGGCGGGGCAAATTAGTTTGTCAGTCTTTTAGAAAAAGTCAGTTTTTGAATATTAATTCGCCGGCGTCGTTTGCGTCGATGATGATGGGGCGGGAGCTGTCGACCTTCTGTGCAAGGATATCTTTCGACAGGCGGTTGAGCACCAGGCGATGGATAACCCTCTTGACGGGACGGGCGCCAAACTCGGGATCGTAGCCCTCCTCGGCGAGGAGATGGAGAGCGGCGGGAGTCACCTCGAGGGTCACACCATTGCGCTCGAGCATCTTCTTGATGCTCTTGATCTGAAGGCCGACGATCTCCTCGATCTCCCGCTCATTGAGCGGGGTAAACATGATGGTCTCGTCGATTCGGTTAAGGAACTCAGGGCGGATAGTCTGCTTGAGCATCTCGATAACCTCTTCCTTGGTCTTCTCGATGGTCTCCTCGCGGTTGTCGGGAGTCATCTTGGCGAAGTTGTCGCGGATCACTGAGCTGCCCATGTTGGAGGTCATGATGATGATGGTGTTCTTGAAATTGACCAGTCGGCCTTTATTATCGGTCAGTCGGCCATCGTCGAGCACCTGAAGGAGGATGTTGAACACATCGGGGTGAGCCTTCTCGATCT
>CAZAUV010000068.1:9768-12597 GCA_964488335.1 uncultured Bacteroides sp. | reverse complement strand
ACTCGGGTAAGGGCTTTATGCGCCATCATGCTGGTTTAAATGAAAGAGCCGTGGAAACCACCCCCTCATTATATGAAATATATGGCCCGGCGGCGCCTCCGCTCTTCTTATGGGGGACCCGGATTTCTCGTCATATACTTGAAAAATGTCATTTTTTGGGTAATAAAGTTTGTGGATAGAAATAAAAAAGCTATTTTTGCGGATGATTTGGCGCCGCCGATGTCGGCGCGCCATCTCATCAAGCTCACTTAAGACAGCTCTATGAACCGATTTTATGCATATTATTTTTGCTCCGAAGTGTTTTTCTATTATCCCGGAAAAGGCCTCGGCATCAGTCATGTGCATATCTGATTTCATCCAGCTCACGGAGCTTAAGAAACTTCAAGACACCCTGCTGCCCGGCCTCATTTAAGATGAAGTCGGGATAGTTTTTTTTAATAAACCCCATTATCACCCATCAACCCCAGCAACTGACAGAGATGAGCCTCAAAGTGACCATACAGGGCGTGGCCGGATGCTTCCACGATGCCGCCGCCCGCGCATATTTCGGCCCCCGGGATATTGAGACGGTGGAGTGTGACTCTTTCCACCAGATGATGGAGCGTCTCGACGGCGACGCGTCCCTCGTGGGCATCATGGCCATCGAAAACACCATCGCCGGCGCCCTGCTCCAGAACCATGAGCTGCTGCGCCACTCATCCCACACCATCGTGGGCGAGACAAAAATGAGGATCAGCCATGTGCTCTGCGCCCTCCCGGGCCACTCCATTACCTCTCTCGATGAGGTGGGCAGCCATCCCATGGCGCTGATGCAATGCGAGCAATTTCTGCGCCGCCACCCCAATCTGAGGCTCACCGAGACCTTTGACACCGCCGGGACGGCACGCGAGATTGCCGCCGGCCATCAGCGGCCATCCATGGGGGCCGTATGCGGCGAGTATGCCGCCAATCTCTATGGCCTTGACATCCTCGAGAAGGGCATCGAGACCAATAAGCGCAATTTCACCCGTTTTCTGATCCTGGCCGACCCGCTGGCCGCGCCGGAGCTCAGGCCCAAGGCCGAGGAGTGTGACAAGGCTTCGATTGTCTTCACCCTCCCCCACGCCAATGGCTCCCTCTCCAAGGTCTTGACCATCCTTTCATTCTATGACATCAGCCTGACCAAGATACAATCAATGCCTATCATAGGCCGCGAATGGGAGTATCGCTTCTATGCCGACCTCACCTACGACTCGGCCGTACGCTATCGCCAGGCCATCGATGCAATCCTCCCCCTGATTAATGACTTCCGCTCGCTCGGCGAGTATAAAGCGTCTGCTTATGACATCAACAGCTAAGACAATAGTCCCGGCCGACCGCGTGGCCGAGGTCAAGGAATATTATTTCTCACGCAAGTTACGCGAGGTGGCGGCCCTCAATGCCGAGGGCAAGGATATAATATCGCTCGGCATCGGTGGCCCCGACCGGATGCCCGCCCCCGAGGTGATCGACACCCTCGCTACAGATGCTGCCTGCCCCGATGCTCATTCATATCAGCCTTATGTGGGCATCGCCGAGCTCCGGCGCGCCTTTGCCGACTGGTATGGGCGCATTTATGGAGTGACCCTCGACCCGGCGCGGGAAATTCAGCCCCTGATAGGCTCCAAGGAGGGAATTCTCCATATATCGCTCGCCTTCCTCAATCCCGGCGATGCTGTCCTCGTGCCCAATCCCGGCTATCCGACCTACACATCGGTCTCCCGCCTGGCTCAGGCCGAGATCATCCCTTATGACCTGACGGCCGCCGGAGGCTGGATGCCCGACTTTGACGCTCTCGAGCGCCTCCCTCTGGAAAAGGTAAAGCTCATGTGGGTCAACTATCCCCATATGCCCACCGGCACCCCCGCCACTCTCGAGCTCTTCCGCCGCCTCATCGACTTCGGCCGCCGCCACGGCATCGTAATCGCCCACGACAACCCTTACAGCTTCATACTCAACGATGAGCCCCTGAGCATCCTTCAGGTCGAGGGCGCCCGCGACATAGCCATTGAGATGAACTCCCTCTCCAAGAGCCATAATATGGCCGGCTGGCGCATAGGCATGCTCGCTTCCAACCCCCGGTTTGTCGAGTGGGTGCTCAAGGTTAAGAGCAATATCGACTCGGGCCAGTGGCGTCCGATGCAACGCGCCGCCGTCAAGGCCCTCGCCCTCGGCCAGGAATGGTATCGGGAGCTCAATGCCGTCTATGCCTCGCGCCGACGCGTGGCCGAGCGGATAATGACCGCCTTAGGATGCTCCTTCGACCCCGCTCAGCGTGGTCTCTTCCTCTGGGGGCGCATCCCTGACGATGCTCCCTCGTCGGAGGCGCTGGCCGATGAGATCCTCTATGGCGCCCGGGTGTTTCTCACTCCCGGCTTCATCTTCGGTTCCAACGGCGACCGCTATATCCGCATCTCGCTCTGCGCCACTGAGGATAAGATGGCGCAGGCCCTCGACCGCATCATCGAATATAAGAAATCCAAGTAGTTGTTAGATGTTGGTTTTTAGTCGTTAGACAAGGGTTTACGACTAAAATCTAAAATCTAAAAACTAACATCTAACAACTAACATCTAAAGACTAACATCTAAATATTACAGACTACAATGACTGACCTCCAGCCCATAGCCTTTGAAGGCATCGACCCCTCTCAGCCCCTTATCATCGCAGGCCCCTGCAGTGCCGAGACCGAAGAGCAAGTGCTCTGTACGGCCCGCGAACTCGCCGCCAACGGCATCAAAATCTTCCGCGCCGGCATCTGGAAGCCGCGCACCAAGCCCGGAGGCTTTGAGGGCGTTGGCGCCCCGGGCCTC
>CAZAUV010000068.1:0-9758 GCA_964488335.1 uncultured Bacteroides sp. | reverse complement strand
GGCTCCGCAAGGTCAAGGAGGAGACCGGCATGTACACCGCCACTGAAGTGGCCACCCGCCAGCACGTGGAGCAGGCCCTCGACGCCGGTATCGATCTCCTCTGGATAGGAGCGCGCACCTCGGCCAACCCCTTCGCCATGCAGGAGATTGCCGACACCCTGGCCGAGCGCAAGGCCGACATTCCGGTCCTTGTCAAAAATCCCGTCAACCCCGACCTTGAGCTCTGGGTAGGCGCGCTCCAGCGCATCTACAACGCCGGCATCCGCCGCCTCGGAGCCATCCACCGCGGCTTCTCGACCTACGGCAAGCACCTCTACCGCAATATGCCTCAGTGGCACATCCCCATCGAGCTCCGCCTCCGCTACCCAGCCATGCCCATCATCTGCGACCCCTCCCACATCGGTGGCCGCCGCGAGCTCATCGCTCCCCTCTCGCAGCAAGCTATGGACATGGGCTTCAACGGCCTGATCATCGAGAGCCATTGCGACCCCGACAAGGCCTGGAGCGATGCCTCTCAGCAGGTTACCCCCGAGATCCTCAACTTTATCCTCAACACCATAGTGATACGCGACTCGCGCCAGAGCACTGAAAATCTATCCCTCCTGCGCCAGCAGATCGACCAGATCGACAACGAGCTGATGGAGGTCCTGGCAAAGCGCATGAGAGTGTCGCGCGAGATCGGCCAGTATAAGAAGGAACACCGCATGCCGGTGGTCCAGGCCCAGCGATATAACGACGTGATGCGCACCCGCGTCAAGGCAGGCACCGAGATGGAGATGGGCGAGGAATTTCTCAAAATCATCCTTCTGGCAATCCACGACGAGAGCGTCCGCCAGCAGATTGAAGTCCTTAACGACCGCCGCAGATGAAAATCCTTATCCTCGGAGCCGGAAAGATGGGCTCCTTCTTTGCCGACCTTCTCTCTTTTGACCACGACGTAGCCGTCTACGACGCTGACCCTCAGCGACTGCGCTTCACTTACAACTGCCGCCGCTTCGCCTCCCTCGACGAGGTTGATGACTTCGCCCCGGAAATGGTCATCAACGCTGCCACTGTCAAATATACCCTCGACGCATTCCGCAGCGTAATGCCACATATTGGCCCCGACACAATCCTCAGCGACATCGCTTCGGTCAAGACCGGCCTGCCTGAGTTCTATGCATCGTGTGGCCATCCGTTTGTCTCGACCCACCCCATGTTTGGCCCCACTTTTGCCTCCCTCTCCAATCTGGCAAATGAGAATGCCATCGTCATCACCGAGGGCAATCATATGGCCCGGCTCTTCTTTCTCGACATCTATCGCCGCCTGGGCCTCCACATCGAGGAATATTCCTTCAAGGAGCACGACGAGACCATCGCCTACTCCCTCTCGATACCCTTTGCCTCTACCCTCGTCTTCGCCGGCATCATGAAGCATCAGGATGCTCCCGGCACCACATTCAAGCGCCACATGAAGATTGCCCGCGGACTGATGAGCGAAGACGACTACCTCCTGAGCGAAATCCTCTTCAACCCCAACACTCCCGAGCAGCTCACCCGCATACAGGAGCGCCTGGCCGAGCTTCAGGACATCGTTTCATCCCGCGACAGCTCCCGGATGAAGGCCTACCTCGACCGCGTCCGCGACAATCTCAAGTAACCGCCCCCACCACCCCCCGCACAGCCCGCTTTCCCACCGGAATGTTTGCCGAAATAATCCTCCCCCTGCCCCTCCCCGGGGCCTTCACCTACCGCGTGCCCGAGCCGATGGCCCAAGCCATCCGCGAGGGGCATCGCGTCGTGGTGCCCTTCGGCAAGAAGAAGCTCCTCACCGGCATCGTCGCAGCCCTCGGGGTCCCGGAGCCAAAAGGTGTGGAGACAAAGGATATAGAGGAGCTGCTTGATGCAGAGCCTATTGTCAAGCCCAATCAGCTCCGCCTCTGGACATGGATAGCCGACTACTATTTCTGCGCCCCCGGCGATGTGATGAAGGCCGCCCTCCCTGCCGGCCTGCGCCTTGAGAGCGAGACCTTCATTGAGCTCACTCCCGACTGGGAAGAGCAGCCTGAGACCAGGCTCGGACGCAATGAGGTGGCTATTGTCCAGGCCCTCGACCATGCCGGTAAAGCTGTGAGCCTCACCGACCTGGAGAAAACCGCTGATGTAAGAAATCTCCGGGGTGTGGTCTCACGCCTGATTGATAAGGGCGCTATCACTGTGGCCGAGAAGCTCGTGGAGCGTTTCAGGGCCAAGCGCATCATATGCGTCAGGCTCGCCCCTGCCATCGCCGGCAAAGCCACTGCCGATCCCGACTCGCTCGCCGAGCTCTTTGCCGCCGTCAAGGGTGCGCCCCGGCAGGAGAGAGCCCTCCTGGCCCTCCTCCAGATGAGCGGCGCGGCTCAGCGCGCCACTGCGGCCCGCGAGGTGACCCGCGCCGAGCTGATGGAGCGCGCCGACGTCACCGCTCCCATCATAGCGGCCCTCGAGAAGAAGGGCATCGTAGAGATCTACAGCAAGACGGTCAGCCGCTTCGCCCCCGACAGCGGCTCCACCTCTCCCCTCCCCACCCTCAGCCCCGCCCAGGACGCTGCCCTCAAGGAGCTCCATCGCTCATGGCTCGAAGGGCGAGAAGTGACCCTCCTCCATGGCGTCACATCCTCGGGCAAGACCGAGATATATATCCATCTGATGGACCACGTCCTCCGCCAGGGACGCCAGGCCCTGATGCTCGTCCCCGAGATAGGCCTTACTACCCAGCTCACCGGCCGCCTTCAGCGGGTCTTCGGCGACAAGGTCATCGTCTATCACTCCAAATTTTCTGACAATGAGCGGGTAGAGATCTGGCGCAGGCTCCTTAACTCCCAGGAGCCGCTCATCGTTGTCGGAGCCCGCTCTTCAATCTTCCTGCCCTTCAACCGCCTCGGCCTGGTGATAGTGGATGAGGAGCATGACCAGAGCTACAAGCAGCAGGATCCCGCTCCGCGATACAACGCCCGCGACACCGCCACGGTCCTCGCCCGCATCCACGGCGCCAAGACCCTCCTCGGGAGCGCCACCCCCGCCATTGACACATATTACAAAGCCCTCTCAGGCAAATACAGCCTTGTTGAGCTCACCGAGCGCTATGGCGATGCCCGGCTCCCGTCGATAGAGACCGTCGACCTCACCCTCGCCCGCCAGAAAGGCCTCCTAACCGGCATCTTCTCATCCGACGCCTCTGCCCGAATACGCTCGGCACTCCAGGCAGGCTCCCAGGCCATCATATTCCTCAACCGCCGCGGCTTCGCCCCTATGGCCGTCTGCAAGCAATGTGCCTGGACCCCGAAGTGTGAGAATTGCGACGTGTCGCTCACTTATCACCGGACCCTCAACAGCCTCGTCTGCCACTATTGCGGAGCCCGCCACCCGCTCCCCGCCATATGCCCCGCATGCAAGACAGCCGGGTCGGTAGAGGTAGTAGGCTACGGCACCGAGCGCATCGAGGACGAAGCCGACACCCTTTTCCCCGACGTCAGGATTGCGCGCATGGACCTCGACTCAACCCGCGCCAAAGACTCCCATCAGAAGCTCATCGACGACTTCTCCTCCGGCAAAGCCCGCATCCTTATCGGCACCCAGATGGTCACCAAAGGTCTTGATTTCGGCGGAGTGTCGACCGTAGTGGTGGCCAACGCCGACGCAATGCTCTCGGCCCCCGACTTCCGCGCCTCGGAACGGGCCTTCGCCATGCTCGAGCAGGTGGCCGGACGCGCCGGCCGACGCCCCGGTGCGCCCCCGGCCTCCGTAGTGATACAGACACGCCGGCCCGACGACCCCATCTTCCCTCTGGTCATGGCCCACAACTATCGCGCCTTCTACGACCGCGAGATAGAGGAGCGCCGCATATTCAATTATCCCCCATTCGTCCGCCTGGTCTATATCTATATCAAACACCGCGAGCGCCCCGCTGCCGACGCCCTCGCCGAGACCTACGGCACCCAGCTCCGCGAAGTCTTCGGTCCTCAGCGCGTCACCGGCCCCGACGCCCCCCCCGTGGGACGCGTCCAGAACTATTATATCCGGCGGCTCATGCTCAAGATAGAGGCCACGGCGCCGATGAGCCGCGTCCGCGAGCTCCTCAATGCCATCCATACCCGCCTGGCCGAAGCACGCTACGAGCCCCTCCGCCGCGCCTTCATCTATTACGACGTCGACCCGATGTAATCCCCACCCACACACTCTCTGCGAGGGCTTAACGCAACTTATTACAGAAATTTTCAATATTTTTTCGCCATCTTGAAGTTTGTAAAACAATGGCTATATTCGCAGACTGAAACAAATTCAACGAATGGAATTATCTGGGCGAGATTGATGAATATGATATTGATTTAATCATCGTCAGTGTTAAGGAAAGCCCTGCCGAAAGCGAGCAACGCCTTAAGCTGTTTGGTTTATGAGAATTTAAATCTTTACAGACCCGGTGGTTGAAAGACTTATGGGGGATCAGTCATAAGCAACTATTTTAATAGTTAATGTCTGTTAAATCCGCCATGGAGGGTTGGTAACTATTGAAATAGTTACTACTTTTGCGCAGTCAACTACAATAATAGTTATGAGAAAGACATCGCCCAAAGACCGCCTTACCCCCAAAGAGGAGGAGCTGATGCACCTGCTCTGGGATTTCGGCCCGCTCCAGATAAGCCGGCTTCTGGAGCTCTATCCCGAGCCTCGCCCACATTTCAACACCGTCTCCACCGTCATGCGGCGGCTGGAGGCCAAAGGGCTGGTGAGTCACACTGAAAGCGGCGGCTCATTCCATTACTTTGCCACCGCCCGCAAGGACGACTATATGCGCAAGGGATTGAGCGACTTCATCAGCAAATATTTCGGCGGGAGCTATTTCGGCGCAGTCTCGGCCCTGGTGGATGAAGAGAAGATCTCGGCCGCCGAGCTCAGCGAGCTCCTCGACCTGGTCAAAAACAGGCAAAAGTAAGAGTCTATGGGCCATCTGCTGTCTTATTCCCTCCTGAGCGGCCTCTGTCTGCTGCTGCTGTTTGCGACATACCGGATTTTCCTGTCGCAGGAAAATCAACCCCGGTATAACCGCATCATCCTCCTGGCCATCTATGCTGTGTCGTTTTCCGTCATCCCCCTTATGCAGCTGCTCCGCGAGCTCTCGTTGTCTACGGACGTTGCTCCCGGGGCAATCGGCGAGGTATCCGCGAGGGCCATCGCGGCAGTCGCCGAGCCCGCTTCAGGACCCAATGCCACACCGCTGATATGGATCTACATGGCTGGCATGGCGGTGGCGGCGGCAGGGACATTAAAGACCTGGCTGACGCTTATCAGGATGGTCAGGTCAGGCCACCGGCTCAAGATCTCCGGGCTGACAATTGTAATCACCGACCGGGAGGGTATCGCTCCTTTCAGCTGGTTGAACCGCATAGTCATCAGCCGCTCCGACTACGAGGGCCCTGACTCGGCCATAGTAATCCATGAGCGGGCCCATGTGGCCCGGAGGCATTGGGCCGACCTGCTGATAGCACAGATAGTGTGTATCTTCAACTGGTTTAACCCCGCAGCGTGGCTCATGCGCGACGAGTTGATGCTCGTCCATGAATATCAGGCCGATATGGCAGTGATAGAGCATGGATCAGATCCCCGCGAATATCAGATGCTATTGATAAAAAAAGCTGTTGGCGCCAGATTTCCGTCATTGGCCAACAGCCTCAATCATAGTAAACTTAAAAAACGTATCACCATGATGTACAAAGCAAAAAGTGGTGTCGGGTCTCGACTGAAGGCCCTGACACTGGCTCCCGCTCTTATGCTGGCCCTCGCCATCGCTTCCATTCCGGCCGTTAGCGCCGCAGCGACGGCCATAGGCCACAGCGGGATTTCCATCGGCAAAGGTAGCGAAAATCTGCCTCAAAACGAAACGTTGGCTAAGAATTTCAAGGTCAAGGCCATCATCAACAAGGGCATAATGACCACCGTGGTCATCGAAGGAAACAACCTCGGCAACAGCCTCTCTACGGGCGAGGCCACCCTCTCCAACGCCCTGGTCACTTATCAGGCTACAGCGATGCAGACCGATATGATAGACGGGGCCGCCATTATCAAGGCCGACTTCCCGGTGGCAGGCCAGTATGACGGCACCGAAGTGTCAATCACCTGCAACGGCGAGCGCCTGACATTCCCTCTCGACGGCGTCGAAGTGGAGAAGGCGCCCATCGGGTCCTCTCAGGCATCCGCCGGCGGTGAGCCCAAGATCAATGCCTATATCAACTCTCCCGGCGCCCTCCCCGGCTACAGGATTTTTGTCGACGGCAAGGAGATTGACCCGTCGTCTCTCGAAAAATTCGACAACGACGACATCGAGTCGGTAACCGTCAACCGCCCCGACATGACCATGATCATCACACTTAAGAAATAACCCTCCCCTCTCCCCAGCTTTTCATAAAAGATGCCCGCGGCCGACCTCTCACTATCCGGGAGGGCGGCCGCTTATTATCCGTCAACCGGCAATGTATGGAACAAAGACAATGTTATGGAATAAATCTGACTCAAAAAAGCGGATTTTGGGCCATAGATGGCGGCAGTTTCACGGGAGTGTTGTATCTTTGTAGGAAATAATCTACCCGCACTAACATGTTACTATCCATGACGGGGTTTGGCAGAGCGACCACCGAGCTCTCCGGCCGCAAAATCACAGTGGAGGTCAAGAGCCTCAACAGCAAGCAGATGGACATCTCCACCCGCGTGCCGTCGATCTATCGCGAGAAGGAGCTTGAGCTGCGAGGCGCCATGACCCAGCGCCTTGAGCGCGGCAAAGTAGACGTGACGGTCTATCGCGAAGTGACCGGCATCGACGACGCCACTCGCCTCAACATACCGGCTCTTGCCGCCTACAAGGCTCAGATTGAGGCTGCCGCCGCCACTCTCGGTCTGCCCGCCCCCGACGACTGGTGGACTATCCTGATGCGCTTCCCCGATGCCATCCATTCCGATGCCATCCCGGAGCTGGAGGAGGCCGAAGGCGCGGCCCTCATGGCCGTGGCCGACGAGGCCGCCGGAGCACTCATTGCCCACCGCCGCGCCGAGGGAGAGCGCCTCGAGGAGTTTTTCACCATCCGGATCGGAAACATTGCCTCTCTCCTTGATGAAGTGGAGACCTATGAGACGGAGCGCGTGGAGCGCATCAGAGGGCGCATCGTCGAGGGCCTGTCGAAGATTTCTGTGGCCGACTACGACCGCGGACGCCTCGAGCAGGAGATGATATTCTATATCGAGAAACTCGATGTCAATGAGGAGAAGCAGCGCCTGGCTCAGCATCTGCGCTACTTCCTCGAGACCATGGCCGGCCCGGCCGGTCAGGGCAAGAAGCTCGGCTTCATCACCCAGGAGATGGGCCGCGAAATCAACACCCTCGGCTCCAAGAGCAATCATGCCGAGATGCAGCGCATCGTAGTGAAGATGAAAGATGAGCTCGAGCAGATAAAGGAGCAGGTGCTCAATGTAATGTAACCCCCTCAAGCCCTTTTCACCATGGACGGCAAGATCATAATCATCTCGGCACCCAGCGGCAGCGGAAAATCGACCATCATCGGCCGCCTTATGGAGCGCGGAAATATCGATATGGAGTTTTCCGTTTCAGCCACAAACCGCGCCCCCCGCGGGCAGGAGCAGGATGGCAAAGACTATCATTTCCTCTCTACCGAGGCCTTCCGCCAGGCCATCGACCGGGGCGATTTCGTCGAATATGAGGAGGTCTATCCCGGCCGCTTCTACGGCACTCTCCGGAGCGAGATCGACCGCCGATGCCGGGAGGGCCACAATGTGATCCTCGACATAGATGTCAAGGGCGGGGTCAATGTCAAGCGCCTCTTTGGCGAGCGAGCCATAAGCATCTTTATCCAGCCCCCGAGCATCGAGGAGCTCCGACGCAGGCTCGAAGGGCGCCGGACCGACTCCCCCGAGGCCATCGCCGAGCGCGTCGGCAAAGCGGAATATGAGCTTACGTTTGCTCCCCGGTTTGACCACACGGTGGTCAACGATTCCCTCCCCCGCGCCGTGGAGGAGACAGAGAGCCTCATCATCGATTTCTTAGCCCGCTGACAGGATATGGGCGCTGCCTTGAAGCCCCGCGGGATAGTTGTCTACGGCGGATCCTTCTGCCCGGTGCATATCGGCCATATTATGGTCGGAGGCTATGTAGGGCAGTTTGTAGAGGGGGTTGATGAGGTGTGGTTTATGCTCTCGGCAGCCAATCCGCTCAAGGGGAGCTATCCGATGACCGACGATGAGCGCCTCGCGCGCCTGCGCACTGCCCTGGAGCCATATCCCTTTATGAAGGCATGCGACCTCGAGCTGACCATGCCGCGCCCGAGCTACACCATCGACACTCTCCGCCGGTTGGCCCAGGATTATCCCGACTGCCGGTTTCGTCTTCTTGTGGGCTCCGACAACATCCTGGATTTCAACCGCTGGCGCGAGCCCGACGAGATTTTGGGCCGCTTCGGAGTGCTGGTCTATCCCCGCCCGGGTTATCATGTAGACGCAGACGACCTCCCTGCCGGCGCCGCCCTGCTCTCGGGCGCGCCGGAGATAGAGCTGTCGTCGACCTTCGTCCGCCGGGGATTAGCCGAGGGGCATGATATGCGCCCCTTCTTACCTTAGGGAGGGGTAGGTAAGGTCGCCGGTCTGAGAGTTGTAAGTGAAGTAGCTGTCTTGAAGCTCCACCTTGAGCTCATGCCATGAGCGCGTAAGTCGATAGACCCCATCCAGGAGCTCCATTTCAGTCAGATAGTCAGTCACCTTAGAGGGCAGTTGGTCGGTCAGCAGCATCTGCGGAAGCGTCTCGCCCCGGCCGTTGATGTCTGTCCAGTCGTCTGACGCATCAAAGGTCAGCTGAGCGCCGTCTTTTATAGTCACCAGCCATCCTCCGCCAGAGGTAGAAGATGCCGATTCAATAGCCGACGACGGGAAATAGGTGGTGATAAACGAAGTCACGGAAGCCGGCATATCGTCGGCTTCAGGCGACGATGATGTGCAGGCTCCGGTCAGGAAAATGATTGCCAGGATGGCTATATGCTTTATAAATGATGTCATAGTGTTGTGGTTTGCATCCGGGCGAGCTCCCGGCTCGCTGACAGTCGGAATATTTGAAAAGATGAAGATAATCTGAAAATACAACGCGCCCGGGCCCGGATAAGTTGACCGCCCGGAGGGGGCGCGTGACATTTTGGCAGAGTTAAAAGTGGTTAAGCGTTATGGCATTTTCTTTGCTGAATTGTTATTTCAGCGACTGACCTCCCCGAGAGGTCTCATCAATCCCACGATAAAACAAAAACCATAACCATAATGAGTCAACAGACCGGACATATCGGGGTAACGACCGAAAACATCTTCCCCGTAATCAAAAAATTTCTTTACAGCGACCACGAGATCTTCCTCCGCGAGCTCGTCTCCAATGCCGTAGACGCAACTCAGAAGCTCCGCACCCTCAGCTCCTTCGGCGAGTTTAAGGGCGAGACGGGCGACCTGCGCGTCTACGTGTCTGTCGACCCCGACAAGGGCACTCTGACGGTCAGCGACCGCGGCATAGGCATGACAGCCGAAGATATAGACAAGTATATCAATCAGATAGCCTTCTCAGGAGCCGAAGAGTTTCTGAATAAATATAAAGACACCGCCGCCACCATCATCGGCCACTTCGGCCTCGGCTTTTATTCAGCCTTCATGGTGGCCAAAAAGGTAGAGATAGTCTCCCTGAGCTACAAAGAGGGCGCCGAGGCTGT
>CAZAUV010000067.1:9016-12732 GCA_964488335.1 uncultured Bacteroides sp. | reverse complement strand
GCAGCGTAAAATATAAGCTCATCGACACCGATACAGATGCCACCCTGGCCGAAGGCGGAGTGGAAAAAATCGGCCTCCCCGACGGGTTCCTCAAGTTTAAGCTCTCCGACGGCTCAAAGCAGATCAAAGAGCTCGGCCTGACCGACCATGAGGGTGCCGTGAAGGCTATCCTCGAGGTGCTCACCGATCCCACCGTGGGTTGCATCAAGAGCTTCGATGAGATAGATGCGGTAGGTCATCGCGTGGTCCATGGCGCCGAGAAGTTTAATAAGAGCATGCTCATCACCGACGAGGTGATCCAGCAGGTTAAGGACTGCTATCCCCTGGCCCCCCTCCATAATCCCGCCAACATCACCGGCATCGAGGCCATCACAGCCCTGATGCCCTCAGTGCCTCAGGTAGGCGTCTTCGACACCGCTTTCCATCAGACGATGCCCGCAAAGGCTTACATGTACCCCCTCCCTTATCGCTTCTATAAGGAGGATGGAGTACGCCGCTATGGCTTCCACGGCACCAGCCACCGCTACGTCTCCGCCCGAGCCATCGACTTCCTCGGCCTCGACCCCGACAACAGCAAGATCATCACCTGCCATATCGGCAACGGCGGCTCCATCACCGCCGTGGTCAACGGCAAGAGCGTAGACACCTCAATGGGCCTCACCCCGACCGAGGGCCTTATGATGGGCACCCGCGTGGGCGATGTCGATCCCGGCGTCCTCACTTACATCATGGGCAAGCATAATCTTACCGTCGACGACCTCCAGCGCATCATCCAGAAAGAGAGCGGCATGGCCGGCTTCACCGAGATTTCAAACGATATGCGCGAAATTGAAGCCGCCGACAAGGCCGGCAACGAGCGCGCCCATCTGGGTCTGGAGATGTATATCCACCGCATCATCAAATACATCGGCGCTTATGCCGCCGAGATGGGAGGCGTTGATGCCATCGTATTTACCGGAGGCGTCGGCGAGAACCAGACCGGCCTGCGCGCTGACGTATGCGCTCCCCTGGCTTTCATGGGTGTGGAACTCGATGAGGCTGTCAACGACGTGACCCGCGGCACCGAGACTCTCATCTCTTCTCCGACATCTAAGGTGAAAGTGGCCGTGATACCCACCGACGAGGAGCTGATGATTGCCCGCGACACACGCGACATTGTGACTGCCGCAAAGAAATAATTTCCCTAAGCTGAACCATCTGACACGCTCCCGGGCCCACGCAGGGACGGGAGCGTGTCTTCCATTTTACCCCCCCCCGCTGATGACCCCGCGCGAAATATCCATCGACCTCTTTGACTATCCACTCCCTGCCGAGCGCATAGCTTCCCACCCTGCGGCAGAGCGCGACGGATGTCTGCTCCTCGTCCGTCGGCCCGACGGCTCGCTCGAAGACCATCGCTTCACCGAGCTCCCGGCCCTGCTCCCCCGCGATGCCATCCTCGTGGCCAACAACACGCGCGTCATCAACGCCCGTCTGCCGTTCCGCAAGCCCACGGGAGCCGCCATAGAGATCTTCTGCCTTGAGCCGCTCAGCCCGCTTGACTATAATCTGGCCTTTGCATCCACCGGCATTGAAGGCTGTCAATGGACGTGTCTGGTGGGCAATGCAAAGCGGTGGCGCGAAGGTCAGGTGACCCTTACGGCGCCATTATCAGACGGCACTACCCTCACCCTGAGCGCTACCCGTTGCCCCGGAGCATCGGCCGACTCAAACGGCGCCACCGCGATCAGTTTTACCTGGACTCCGGTAGACCTGACCTTCTCTCAGGTGATCGATGCAGTGGGCTCCATACCCATCCCACCATATCTCAACCGCGAGAGTGAAGACACCGACCGCTCTGACTATCAGACAGTCTACTCCCGCATAGAAGGCTCGGTGGCTGCCCCCACAGCCGGGCTCCATTTCACCCCGGCCCTCCTCGAGGCTATTACTACCGCCGGCATCCCGCGCCGCGAGATTACACTCCATGTTGGCGCCGGCACATTCCGACCCGTCAAGACCGACACCATCGGCGACCACGATATGCACGCCGAATGGATATCAGTCGGGCGCGACCTTATCGCCGAACTCGCCTCTTCGGAGCGAAGAGTCATTGCCGTAGGCACCACCTCGGTGCGCACTCTCGAGAGCCTCTATCATCTCGGCTGCCGCGCCGCCACCGGCCTTGACCCCTTTGTGCTCCCGCAATGGTATCCCTATGAACCATCTCATCCCGACCTACCGGCGGCCGAAGCTCTTAAGGCCCTCGCCGACCTGCTCGAATCGCGCGGCCTCGATCGTCTCATAGCATCCACGCGCATCATCATAGCTCCCGGCTATGACTATAAGATTGTCTCCGGTATGGTCACCAACTTCCATCAACCCAAGTCGACACTCCTCCTTCTGGTATCGGCTTTTACCCGTGGCGACTGGCGTCCCCTCTATACCCACGCTCTCGACGACCGTCGCTATCGCTTCCTCTCTTATGGCGACGCCTGCCTCCTCCTCTCCTGAAATCTCCCGACGATAATACAAGCCCCTCCCGATTATTTCGGGGACAGGGGCAATAAAGGCGATGCCGCGCTGCTTTGTTGAGCGGCGCGGCAATCCTTTCGTTATGTCGTAGATAGGATCATGAGAGAGAGTCGAGCTCGGCCTGGGCGAGCTCCCATATGCTCATGGCATTGTCAAGTTCCTTGCGGGTCTGCTCATGGGCGGCCATAAGCTCATCAGAATACTCGCCTGAGGCCATGCGGGCTTCGAGAGCGGCTACCTCCTCCTCCAGTCGCGTTATGTCGGCCTCGGCCGCCTCCACCTTTTTGCGTATGCGCCGCGCCATCTTCTCCAGCTCCCGCTGCTCGGCATAGGATGCAATCTTATGCTCAGCCGTCGGAGGAGCGGGCGATTCGGCCGGGCTCTTTGAAGCCACCGGAGTGGAGCGCAATGGGGTAGGAGCGACGGCCGTCCCGAGAAGGTCGAGCGAGGCGAGCTTCTTCTTCTCCAGAAACTCATATATCCCGCCGAGACACTCGCGCACTTCACCGCCGCCAAACTCATAGACCTTCTCAACGAGGCCATCGAGAAAATCGCGGTCGTGCGACACGAGTATCACAGTGCCGTTAAAATCGCGGATAGCCTGCTTCAGCACCTCTTTGGAGGGTATATCGAGATGGTTGGTCGGCTCGTCAAGGATAAGGAGATTGACAGGCTCGAGCAACAGACGTATCATTGCCAGGCGTGTCTTCTCGCCTCCGGAGAGCACCTTGACCTTCTTGTCAGATGCCTCGCCACCAAACATAAATGCGCCGAGGATATCACGTATCTTGGTGCGTATATCCCCGGTGGCCACCCGGTCGATGGTGTCAAAAACGGTAAGCTCGTCATCGAGAAGTTGAGCCTGATTCTGGGCGAAATATCCAATCTTGACATTGTGGCCTATCTTGAGGGAGCCGGTGAAGGGTATCTGCCCCATAATGCACTTGACGAGAGTAGACTTTCCCTCGCCGTTTTTGCCGACGAAAGCCACCTTCTCACCCCGTCGGATAGTAAACGTGGCGTGGTCAAAGACCTGATGGAAGCCATAGGCCTTGCCTACATCCTCGAGGATGAGGGGATAGTCGCCCGAACGGGGGGCCGGAGGGAAGCGTAAATTAAGATGGGAGGTGTCTACCTCATCTACCTCAATGCGCTCTATCTTGGCAAGCTGCTTCATGCGGCTTTGTACCTGCACGGCTTTT
>CAZAUV010000067.1:0-9006 GCA_964488335.1 uncultured Bacteroides sp. | reverse complement strand
TGAACGCTCTTGGTGGCTTTATAGCGGAAGCGCTCAATAAATTCCTCTGTGTCTTGAATTTGCTTCTGTTGATTGGCATAGGCGCGGCGCTGCTGCTCGAGACGCTCGGCCCGCAGGGTCAGATAGCGGGAGTAATTGACCGAATAGTCATAGATCTTGCCGAGGGAAATCTCTATGGTGCGATTGGTAACATTGTCGATAAAAGCCCGGTCGTGAGACACGAGCACCACGGCCTTGGCCTTGGATATCAGAAACTGCTCGAGCCATTGGATCGACTCTATGTCGAGATGGTTGGTAGGCTCGTCGAGCAGGAGTATGTCGGGATTGGAAAGGAGTATCTTTGCGAGCTCGATGCGCATGCGCCAGCCGCCGGAAAATTCCGACGTCGGGCGGTCGAAGTCGGCGCGGGAGAAGCCGAGGCCCAGGAGGGTCTTCTCTGTCTCGGCACGGGCATTGCCGCTCTGCTCCATAGCGAGGCGGTCGGTCAGAGATGTCATGGCATCTATGAGCTCCTGATATTGGGGGCTCTCATAATCGGTGCGCTCGGCAAGCTCGGTATTGAGCCGGTCGAGGCGGCGCTCCATCTCGTCGATGTGGGCAAAGGCTTTAGACGCTTCCTCGATGGCGGTGGTCTCATCGGCGAGCACCATCTGCTGAGGGAGATAACCTATGGTCATATCGCGCGCGAGGGCAACTGAGCCGGAGGTAGGCTGCTGGAGGCCGGCGATTATCTTGAGCATCGTCGACTTCCCGGCGCCGTTTTTTCCTACGAGGGCTATCTTGTCGCGGCGATTGATTACATAATTGACATTATCAAAGAGCGCCTTAGCGCTGAACTCTACTGATAGATTGTTGATAGAAACCATGAGTGGAATTAATGGCGGACGATGATGGTCCGGCTCTCGGTGATGACCACATCGAGGGGCACATCAAAGGTGTCGGGCTCAATCTCCCCCTCGTCGCGAAGCTGGAAGTCGTAGCCCACGCCCACTTTAAGAGCCTTGGTGTGAGCCAGCAGGCGGTCATAATAGCCTTTGCCGCGTCCGATGCGGTTGCCCCTGCGATCGAAAGCCACCGCGGGGACCACGATGAGCTCTATGTCGTCGACATCGGTGGTGTCCATTCCGCCCGGCTCTTCGATGTGGAAAGCGCCCAGGCGGAGGGTAGAGCGGTCGTAAGGGAGGATATCGAGGTTGACACCGTTGACGCGCGGGAGGAAGAAACGCTTGCGGCGTGCCCAGCGGTCGAGGAAGTCGCGCGTCGAGAGCTCGTCGGGGAGGGAGTGATATATCAATATTCGGTCAGCCATCATGAAGGCTGCCATCTTTTCGAGCTGCGCAAAGACTCCGGCGGCGGCGCGTCGACGGTCGTCGTCGCCCAGGAGGGTCTTGGCAGCGCGTATCTGTGAGCGGATTATATCTTTATTCATTTTTGACCTGAAGGTGTTATAGGGGCCCTGGCACTGCCCGTTTCCAGCTCGTTCAGGGCGCGGGCAACGGCAGGGTCGGCGAGGTTCATCACCTCGTAATAGCCGTTGATGCCGATGATGTCGCGGGCGATGAGGGCCTTTAATTGTCTAACAATCAGGTCGCGCGAAAGGTTGATGTAATACCATTGCGGGGCAACTCCCCCCTGACGGCGGGCATAGTCTACGAAGGTTGTCAGAAGCTCCTGGTCTGAGGGCAGACGCTCAAGGAGCTGCTCGGTCATTTTCACGTCGGAGAGCGACGCGCGATGGCTGTCGGTAAAGGAGAAGGCAAATTTCTGAAGCAGACCGGCATTGACCACGTTGGAATAATAGCGGGAGAAGGAGGTGGTGTCTACCGGCACGAAAATGTCGGGCATTATGCCTCCGCCGCCATAGACTTCGCGCCCGGTGGTGGTGTAGAAGGTCTGTGATTTATCAAGATGGATGGAGTCGGCCGAGAGAGTCTCGCCATGGCTTACACGGTCATAGAGGTCCATCTCGTAGGAGCGTGAGTCGCCGCGAGTGTAGCTCTTCTGGATACAGCGGCCCGACGGGGTATAATAGCGGGCCGTGGTGATCCGCAAAGCAGAGCTGTCGGGCAGCGGAAACTGGCGCTGGACCAAGCCCTTGCCGAAGGATCGGCGACCGATCACGAGGCCTCGGTCATTGTCTTGGATCGCTCCGGCAAACACTTCGGATGAGCTGGCCGAATATTCATCGAGGAGCACCACCACTTCAGCGTCTTGAAACGAGCCCTGGCCGTTGGCGCGGATGAGATCGTCGGAGTCGGGGGCGCGCCCATGCATGCTGACAATGGTGGCCCCGGCGGGAAGAAATTCGTTGGCCATAAGATTGGCTATCTCGAGGTAGCCTCCGGTGTTGCCCCGCAGATCGATGATGAAGCGATTGGCGCCGAGGGTTGAGAGCAGCTTGAGGGCGGTAAAGAATTCGTCGTAAGTGGTCCGTCCAAACTTATTGACGCGTATGAAGGCTGTCTGCGGGTCAATGAGATACTGGGCATCGATAGATGTGACGGGAATATCGTCGCGCGAGACGGCATAGGGGAGAATTTTGCCGGGAGCCGTGGCGCGGCTTATACCGAGATTGACCGTCGACCCCTTGACGCCGCGCAGGGTGCGGAGCACCTTGTTCTGGTCCCACCCTACGGCCAGGGAGTCGTCGATGGTGACGATGCGGTCGCCGGCCATCAGCCCTACGCGTTCGGCGGGTCCTCCTGAGACGATCTCGTTGATGGTGATGGTGTCGGAGAGCATCGTGAAGCTCACTCCAATGCCTGAAAAAGAGCCTTCGAGCTCATCGTTGACGCTCTGGAGGTCGGCCGCCGGGATATAGACCGAGTGGGGGTCAAGAAGGGCTATGATATCGGGCATCGCTTCCTCAAGGAGGGAGTCGGTGTCGATATCATCGACATACATTGCCTTAATAATCTCCATCATGGAGGCAATTTTGCTATTGGCAGTGTCGGCCCCGGAAAGGCCCGTGGAGGGCAGGAGCCGTCCGAGCCATATACCGCCGGCCAGAGCCACCGCAATAAGCAGGGGCATCCAGGTCGAGGGCTTGCGGAAATTGGGTTGCATTATTCAGATTAGTGTAAATGTGGCTGATAAAGGGATAAGGGAGAGATATGAATTGAGATAATTAATCGGATAATCTATATTACGCGTTGTCTTAATTGGCGGGGTCGAGATTTTCGATATGGCAGGTCTCGATGCCGGCGCGCCGGAGGAGATCGATGCCGTCGGTGATGCGATAAAGCTCATTGAAGACCACACGCCGGATGCCGCTCTGGATGATGAGCTTAGCACACTCGAGGCATGGCGATGCCGTGACATAGAGCGTGGCTCCATCGCTGGAATTGTTGCTGGCAGCCACCTTAGTGATGGCATTGGCCTCAGCGTGAAGCACATAAGGCTTGGTCATCCCTGTCGTCTCATCCTCGCATATATTCTCAAAACCGGCGGGTGTGCCATTGAAGCCGTCGGAGATAATCATGCGGTTTTTGACAATAAGGGCTCCTACCTTCCTTCGACGGCAGTAAGAGTTTTCGGCCCATATCCGCGCCATGCGCAGATAGCGGCGGTCGAGGATGTCGAGTTTCGTGTCCATATTAAATGCAAAGGTAATGAAAAAACGTGAATTGGGCCCTCTCCACAACGTAATTTCATCTCAAGAAGAAATAATCTCCCGGATTTTAGCTAATTTTGCACCTCCTATGTCTCTCACCACATCTCATAATTCCCCCTCGCCTGCTATCTCGCTCCAAGGCGTGACGATCTGCCACGATCGTCGCCCGGCCATCCTCGAGGATGTCAGTCTCGACATCTGCCGCGGCGATTTCATTGCCATCACGGGGCCCAACGGAGGAGGCAAGACCTCGCTCCTGCGGGTCATCCTCAAGCTACTCCGACCCTCATCCGGCTCTGTGGCATATCTCACCACCGACGGGCGCCCCGACCCTCGGCTCGCCATAGGCTACCTCCCTCAGAAAAGCGCCGTCGACTCAAGGTTTCCCATCACGGTGGCCGATGTAATTGCCCTCGGCCTTATGGAGCCGGGTGCACCGGTCGACAAGAGCCGGCGTGTCGAATCGATGCTCGCCCTTATGGAGCTCGGCGATAAAGCCGGCTCCACCATCGCCGAGGTTTCAGGCGGCCAGCTCCAGCGCGCCCTCCTGGGGCGTGCCCTCGTGGCCGAGCCTGAAGTGCTGATCCTCGACGAGCCGCTGAGCTATCTCGACAATCGCTTCGAGAAAAAACTTTATGAAATATTGCGGCTCACCATGGAGCAGAGGCCGCAGACGGCCATTGTCATGGTGAGCCACCAGATGAGCGGAGTTGCCGGAATGGCCACGAGGCATATCCTCATCGACCGCGGCCGGCTTCACGAGATCAGCGCAGACGATCGTAGGAGCGGAGCAGACGCTGGTCGCGGCTGATTCCGCGATAAGCCGCTATGTCGGTCAGGAGAGCGCCCAGGAGGAGCAGCCCTCCCCCGCCCCAGATGGCCGTGTCGGTGGCAGTAGGATCGGTCGAATAATAGTTGCTTACGAGCACATAGACCACCATAATAGCCTCAGCCAAAGTTACTAAGGCAGAGAGAACCACAAAGAGCTTCTGAGTAGGAGCTGCCTTGAAGAGGAAGATCGCCAGGAGAGCGAAGAGGATGGCTACGGCCGTGGGGACTATGAAGCCGAGGCCTGACAGGCCGTCGAGGCCTTGGATAGCCTGAGCTCCGGTCGCCCCGTCGACTACCTTGATATACCCGAAGGGGACAAAGAAAAAGAGGGTCATCATGACGATGGTCAGGATGAGATAGAGTGTCTGGACGCGTTGGATTACCATTGGGTTATGAGTTATATTTGGTTATGAGTTATATAGATGTGAAGGTTGTTACAACTTTGCGATATATATTAGGTGAAGCGGATTAAGCGCGGGGAGCTTTTTCGCGTTGCAAAGATAACAAAAGAATGGTGTCTATGGCTCACCGGGTCTAAAAAAAGAGTATCTTTGTCTCCCGTTATGACTATTTTGATTAGCAACGACGACGGCTATGCCGCCAAGGGGCTCGATGCCCTCCTTAATTATATTTCTCCTGTCGCTCAGTCGGAAGGTGTCAGGGTGGTGGTCATCGCTCCCGATGGCCCTCGCTCCGGCTTTTCAAGTGCTATTACCCACGACGGACCCATCCGCCTGCGTCAACTCGACCCCCACCCCTCCGGAGCCGAGATGATGGCTTGCAGCGGCACCCCCGTTGACTGCATCAAGCTTGGCCTCCACATCCTCCGCGCCCAAGGCCGGAGGCCCGACCTCATCCTATCCGGCATAAACCACGGCAGCAATTCGGCAGTGTCTGTCACTTACTCCGGCACTATGGCCTGCGCCATAGAGGGCGCCACCAACGGCATCCCCGCCATCGGCTTCTCCCTCCTCGACTGGGACCCCGATGCCGACTTCTCCCCCTGCCGCGACATCGTAGAGCGACTGACTCGCAAAGTCCTCGCCGAGGGTCTCCCTGACCGTGTGTGTCTCAACGTCAATATACCTGCCGTCAGCAAGCCCTCAGGAGTCAAGACTGTCCGCCCGGCCAGAGGTTTCTGGACCGAAGAATATAAGGAGTATCACGACCCCCACGGCCGCCCGTTCTATTGGCTCACCGGCCACTTCCACGACATCGAGCCCGACTGCCCCGAGACCGACGAATATTGGCTGAAGCGTGGATGGGCCACCATTGTGCCCGTGCCCGCCGACCTACCCGCGCCCCCTTGCGGTGATTTAATTTAAGTATAGCGGGCCACTCCCCGTTGAGAGGGAGGCTGAAATGAGCGACTTTTTCCCGCGACAACTTTGTCGGCATTGAAATGATCATTTTTTTGCGAAAAAATTTGGTCAATTCAGGATTGTGCCTTACTTTTGCGGTGTATTAGGTCACTAATACACTAACAAAGAAATACAATCACCCATTATTATGCTTGACATCAATAAATTAGCTTTTCATTACCCGGGAAGGAAGAGCGCTGACGTGCTTCACGACTTCTCTCTGACCCTGAAGCCGGGAATGATATGCGGGCTCCTCGGGCCCAACGGCGCCGGCAAGTCGACTCTGTTTGCGCTCATCGCCGGACTCCTCACCCCCACTGCGGGCACCATCACCTACGATGGCTTCACTCCCCGCCGGCGTAAAGTGGACTTCCTTAACGACATCTTTCTCGTCCCGGAGGAGATAGACCTCCCGTCGACTACCCTCAGGGACTATATCGCGGCCAATGCGGCATTTTACCCCCGCTTCTCCCGGGAGCTCCTTGAGCTCAATCTCGAGCGCTTCGAGCTTACGCCCGACATCCATCTCGGCCGCCTCTCCATGGGTCAGAGAAAGAAAGCCTTCATCAGCTTTGCCCTGGCATGCAACACGCGCCTGGTCCTTATGGATGAGCCGGCCAACGGCCTTGACATCCCCGGCAAGCGGGCTTTCCGAAGGGCTCTGGTAGAGAATATGACCGACGACAAGACCATCATCATCTCCACCCATCAGGTCCACGACATCGACAAAATCATTGACCATCTCGTAATAATCGACTCAGAGAGAGTGTGTCTCAACGCTTCGATGGCCGAAATAGCCTCGCGCCTCGACTTCAGATTTACCTCCGATGCCGCGGAGGCTGCCGCTGCCCTCGTGGCCGTCAATGTCCCAGGCGGCTCGCTCATCGTCAATGAAGTCACCGACCCGGAGGGTGAAAGCGAAGTCGACCTCGAGACCCTCTTCCTCCTGACACGAAATCATCCTGAAGTAATCTCCAAACTATTTCCGCAGCCATGAAACTCTTTATCCTTACATTGAAGAAATATCTCAGCGATAATCGTCGCAGCCTCCTGCTCAAACTTGCCGGAGTGATAGGTGCATGGATAATTTTGGGAGCTTTTATGGCAGCCGGCGAAGCCGGTGGTGGTGATGGTGAGGTTGCCATGCTCCTACTGGTCTCAATGGTGGCGACGGCGGTCTTTGCCTCGCAGTCATTTGCCGATATGGGGCGCCCCTCCGGCCGCATCTCCGCCCTGATGCTCCCCTCTACCGCCGCGACCAAGTTTATGGTCCGGTGGGTGGTCGCTGTCCCCGTAGCACTTATTGCTCTGACCTGCTGCTGCCTCCTGACAGAGGTGACCCGAGTGACCCTCTGGCCGCTGTTTAATCACCCTCACTCCACCACTTTCCTGAGTCTTCCGATAAAACATGAAGCGATAAGCATAGCCAGGGTTATGGGCTCGCTGCTTTTAGTCATCCAGGCGTTTTTCTTCTTCGGCGCCATCGTTTGGCCCCGCCTCTCGTTCATCAAGACTCTGCTCGCGGGCTGGATATTGCAGACGCTCTTCTCTACGGTGTTGCTCATCTCGATGCCGTCTACAAATGGCAACTTCTCATATTCATGGACGTCAGGCGCGGATGAATATTTCGATGTGATCTTCATGACGATTTCCCTCATTACGGCAGTCTTATTCTATATTCTGGCCTTCATTCGCTTCCGCGAGAGCGACCTCGCCGACCGCCTCATCTAACACCCCTCCAAGCCAATGGATTTCCAAGAAAGCAAACCCATATACCTCCAGATTGTCGACAAGATAATGGACGACATTCTCGCCGGCTCTTATATCGAAGAGGGGCGCCTCCCCTCAGTCCGCGAATATGGAGCCACGGTGGAGGTCAACGCCAACACCGTCATGAGGTCATATGACTACCTCCAGCAGCGCGATGTCATCTACAATCGCCGGGGCATCGGTTATTTCGTCGCCAAAGGAGCGCGCGAAGCCATCCTCGCTCTCCGCCGGCAGACCTTCATGTCATCCGAGATGCCTTATTTCTTCGGGCGCCTGCGCTCCCTCGGCCTCTCGCCCGATGAGCTCTCGCGGCTCTATCAGCAGTTTCTCAATCAATAAACATCAGATTATCATCAAAATATGCGACGCTCCACTCTTTATTTCCTCATATTTGTCGCCGTGGCCTGCATCTCATCGGCCATCACTCCACGCCTCTTACTCAAAGAAACGATGTCAGCAGAGCCCGAGATTTCCGACTTTGGCGACCAAAAAATATCGGCCATCGACTGCCGGGCCAAGGGCTATCTATATATCTTGACCGACACCATGGCTTCTTCAAGCTATGTCTCCGGCATAGACCCCGATCTCGTGAGCCTCGACCCCTCTACCGGCATTCTCACCATTCTTGCCCCCGATAAGGGAAAAACTCTCTCGGTTGAGGTCCACCTCCTCCCTTCCGACACTATTTTAGCCATCAATCTCGCATCCACCGGCCAATCGCTCGAGCTCGAAGGGCTCTCGACTCCGGTCATGGCTCTTTCGGCTCAGCCGGATAATATGACCATCATGGACTGCAACATCGGCCTCCTCTCCACCGGCAATGCCGGAGACTCCGATGATGTCAAGACTCCCCATATCACCTTCATCCGGTCAACTGTCGATCTCTTCACGACCCTTGTCTCCGATACAGACCTGAGCTACGACATCAACAGGTCTACCGTAGGGACCCTCCGGTAATCCCGTCATCTCTTTTCATAATCTGTCGGCGGCCGCCCCTCATCCGAGGGCCGGCCGCTCGCTTTATATCATCAGACTGTCAGAGCGAAAACATCTGCTCCATGTCGCGCCATTTGTCGGCCGACGTGGCTCCCGCCTCTGCCTGCTGAAAGACTGCCATGAAGTCTTCCCACTCCTGCTGGCGAGGCAGTGTGGCCAGCCGCTCCATCGCCGCATCGAGATCGAGAGTCGCGGGGGTCTCAAGGATCATCACCAGGCGCGTCCCGAGGATATAGATATCCATCCGGGTGATACCCACCTCTTTAATACCCTTTACTACCTCGGGCCAGATGACGCCCCTCTCGTGGCGGCGACGATATTCGGCTATGAGCTCTGGGTCGTTGCGCAGGTCCATTGTCCTGACATATCTCTTTATATCTTCACGGCTCTTTCATTTAAACCAGCATGATGGCGCATAAAGCCCTTACCCGAGTC